>NZ_JBHYGR010000057.1:4138-48259 GCF_042738155.1 Kitasatospora sp. NPDC059088
GGGCGCCGCGGGCCCGCCCGCCCCCCGCGCGGCCTGGCCCGAGGGCGAGGCCGGGGTGGTGGTGTGCGCGGCGTCCTGGGAACGGGTCCCGCGCAGCTCGGTGATCCGGCCGACCACCCGGGCGTCGTGCGCGGCCAGCGCCCGCAGGACCCGCCAGATCGTCCGGAACGACGACGCTTCGATCTCGGCGTCGGCCTCCGCCCGCACCGCCGCACCCGCGTCGCGGACCTCGGCCGGGTCCGCGGCCGCGGTGCCGTCGTCACCGACCTCCGGCGTCGGCAGGTAGACCGGGATGATGACCCACGAAACCTTGCCCTGCCGGTAGGACTGGCGCAGCGCCCGGCCGACGGCCTGGACGATGTCGATCACCGACGATTTGGGGTCGGCGAAGCAGATCGCGTCGACGGCGGCGACGTCGACGCCCTCCGTCAACAGGCGGCTGTTGCACAGGATCCCGCACTCCTCGCCGTCCTCGCCGGTGTGGGCCTTGAACTCGGCGAACGCCTGGCGGCGGTCCCGCAGGCGGTCCGTGCCCGCCACCGCCTTCGCCCAGATCCGCTCCGGCCGGTCCGGGTCCTTCAACAGCTCCGCGGCCGCAAGCAGGCTGTCCGCGAACTCCCGCGCCCCGGTCACCCGCGAGTGGAACGTGATCACCCGGCGCAGCTCCAGGTCCGCGACCGCGCGCAGCACCGCGATCTGCAACGCGAGGCGCAGGAGTTCCTCGTTGCTGCGCTGGGAGCGCAGGTCGGCGACGGCGGGGAGGTTGAGCAGTTCGCGCAGGTCTTCGTCCGTCACCACCGGGACGAGCACCCGGTAGTCGGCGAGGTAGCCGTGCTCGATGCCCTGCCCGAGGGTCCAGGTGAACACGGTCGGGCCGTAGATGCTCTCGTCGTCCATCGAGCACAGCGCGGGCAGCTGCTCGGCGCCTTCGGTGTCGGCGCCGTCGGCGAGGTCGGCCAGGCCGTCCTTCGCGCGCCGGTCGTCGGCGATCCGCGGGGTGGCGGTGAAGTACAGCCGGCGCTTCGCCGGGACCTGGGCGTCGTTGTGGATCGCGGCCCACGCCTTCCCTTCGGCGCCTGCGGTGCGGTGGGCCTCGTCGATGATCACGAGGTCCCACCGGGTCAGGCCCCAGCCCTGGTGGGCCTGGACGATGCGCTCCAGCGAGGCGTACGTGGCGTAGACGGTGACCGGCTGGTTGTCGGGGGCGCCGTTGACCAGGTCGGTGAGCCGGGCCGCCTGGGTGGTCACCTCGGCGTGGATCCGGCCGCCGGCCTCCGCGCTCTCCAGCGCCTCCTCGCGCGAGCACGCCGCCACGGCCAGCCCGCGGCGTCCGCCCCGCAGCGACCAGGCCTCGGCGGTCTGCTCCAGCAGCTCGATCGTCGGCACCAGCACCAGCACCCGGCCCCGCGCGGCGAGACGGCGGGCGCAGCCGGCCGCGATGAGGGTCTTGCCGGAGCCGGTCGCGGCGACCACCGTGGCGCGGCCGCCGTCCTTCACCTCGCGCACCGCGGCCGCGACGGCGTCCTTCTGGAACCAGTGCAGCGGCAGCGGGTTCACCGCGGCGGTGCCGGACGGCTGCGCCGGGACCGGCTGCCCGGATGCGGCGCGGAACGCGGCCGGCACGTCGGCCTCGGTGGCGGTGGTGGTCTCCACGGCGGCGGTTTCTCCTTCGGATGCTGAGACGGCTCGGCGGGGCGGGCGGGGCTGTGGAAGGGTCAGGGGCGGGCGGCCTCTCCCCGGGGCCAGGTCATGGATGGGGAGAGGCCGACCGGACCTACTGCTGGTCCTCGGGGATCCAACCTCGTACCTCGAGGTAGGCGATGTCGGCGTCCTCGACCGCGCGGCCGGTCTCCACCAGCCACTCCCGCATCGCCTCGGTCACGTCGCCGTGGTGGTCCGCGACCCGCTGGGACCACTCAGCAGCGTCGAACCCGCCGGTGGAAGCGGAGCCGTAGGTGCGCTCCTCGGTACCGTCCGCGCGGGGGATGAACCCGCGCCGGACGCCGCCGGAGTCCTTCTCCGACCCGGCCGAGTAGACGTACTGGTTGGCTTTCATCCTCACCGTGAAGGCCAGGCGGCCTCCGGCCTGCCCGGTCTCGTGCACCACCGGGGCGAGGTGGGAGGCGCCGGACTTGATGGCCTGCTTCCCAGCGCGGCCGGCCATCGACCCGCCCGCCTCGCCAACGGTGTCCTTGCCCCGCACCCGCGCCTTCTGCCCGGTCTTGGTGGTGCGCCGCTTGGTGTTCGCCCCGGCGATCCCGGACAACGCCTCCTCGTCCCGCTCGCCGCCGCGCACCGCGCGGACCACCTGGCGCAGCGCGTTGACCATGCTCGCGCCCTTGCCCTTGGTGAAGAACTGCGAGACCAGCGAGGTGTCGCGGCCGAGCATCCTGGCGACCTGGCGCTTGGTGTAGCCCTGGTCCAGCAGTTCCTGGGTCAACTGGGCGGCTTCGTTCGGGTTGTTCGGGTCGGCCGGGCTCACTGGTCAGCTCCCTTCTCGGCGAGTTCGGCGCGGCCCAGGCCGCGCAGCTTGAGGTACTGCTCCTGGCTGGTCGGGTGCTCGACGGGGCCCGTGAGGTGGCCCTTGAGGAGGTAGTCGCCGGGCTCGCCCCGGTACGGCCAGGGCTGGCACTCGGTCAGGGCGATGCCGTCGGTGCCGAAGTACACGACCGTGCCCGGCTTCGCGTGGAGGGCACCGGCGTAGCCGATGACGTCCTTGCCCTGGCGGTACTTCATGTCCAGCAGCGCCGCCCGCGCCCCGGACCACACGTAGGCGGCCCACTCGGGGTGCGCGTACGGGTCGCGGGAGAAGCCGGCCTGGCGCTGCCAGGTGACCACCTGGTCGTCCTGGCCGAGGATCTCGACCCCGGCGGGGAGGGTCTCGCCGAGCGGGGTGGTGCCGGAGACCAGGCGGGGGCGCTGGGCGAAGCCGCCCAGGCCGAACAGCAGCACGCTGCGGACCGCGCGGGAGGCGAGGTAGGCCGCGGTGCGCTGGCGCTCGTCGCCGTGCAGCTTGGAGAGGTTGGTCAGGTCCGCCCAGGCGGCCTTGAGGCGCTTGCCCCACTCATCCAAGGGCTTGCCGTCCTCGAAGAGCAGGCCGCCGAGGACCTCGATCCGCCACGGTGCGATGTGGTTCGACAGGGCGAGGTGGATCTCCGCGCCGCCCGCCCAGGTGGTGAAGGTGGTGCCCGGCTCGGACGGGTAGACCCAGGCGCGGTCCCTGGTCACCGGCGCGGGCAGCAGGCCGACGTGGTTCCACCCCTGCGGGACGGTCACGCGCACGTTCCAGTGCGAGCAGGACATCAGCGCCTTGGTCTGCTCCGCCTCGGTCATCGCGGCGAACGCGGCGGCGGTGACGCGGCGCGGCGTGCCCACCGGGCTCTTCCACAAGTGCTTGGCGTAGGCGAAGGTGCGGTCGTACTCGACGAGAGCGGGCAGCTGCTCCGGCACACGCGGGGGCAGGATCAGCTCGGTGCGGCCCTGCCCGCCGGTCGCGTGCAGCAGACCCCGCAGCTCCTCGGACAGCACCGGGTAACCCCCGGCCCACTTGCCCGTGGTCGGAATGGTGCGCGACCACAGGTCCCGGCCGGTCTGGCTCGGCGAGCCCATCAGCACGGCGTCGTCCCAGTGGCGGCGCAGCGCCTGCCACAGCAGCGTGAACGCCTGCCGGCAGGTCACGACGTCGGCGCCGTCCGGGTCGAACCACTCCCCCATGCTCCGGATCTCGGTGGTGGCGCTGTCCGGGGCGCTCGCGGGGGCGTAGCGGCCGACGGGCTGGCGCTGGTGGACGAAGTGTCCGGCGAGCTTGTCCCGGCCCGAGCCGACGGCGGTGGTCCACCGCTCGCTGGGGGTGTTCAGCCAGGCCGCGACCGCGTCCTTGAGCGTGCTGTAGCGCTCGGCGCCGTCGTGCCACGGGGCGCCGGCCGTGATGTAGATGCGCTCCGTGCCGGGGGCGGTGGCCAGAACGGCGTCCAGGATCTCCCCTGGCGTGCGGGCGCCGAGGTCGACCCGGACAACCTGGTCGCGGACCGCGAGCATCCCGGCCGCCGCGTCCAGGAACACCGTGGCCCGGGCCTGCTGGACGAAGTTCGGACGCTTGGACACCAGGCCCGTGGTGACGGCCTCGAACCGGGCCCCGGCTGGACCCTCCGGGAGGGTGGGCAGCTCACGCGGACCGGCGGCAACGGCCGGACGCTCCACCGCGGCGACCGGAGCGACCGAGGCCGCCGGGACGACCAGCGCGGCCGGGGCAGGCCGCTCGACGGCGGCGGCCTGGTCCTCGACCTCGGTCGGCGCCTCGGCTACCGGGGCGGCCGGGGCCGGCTGCTCGAGCACGGGGGCCGGGCGGGTCAGCGCCGGGGCGACCGCGACGGCGGGCTCGGCGACCGGCTCGGCCACGGGCGCCGGGGCCTGGGCGGGAGCGGCGGCGGCCTGGTCGTCGGCCTTGGCGGCGCGGACGGCAGCCGGGGTCGGGTCCAGCAGCGGGGCGATCCGCACGACGTCGCCGACCGACAGGCCCGCGGCCTTCGCGATGGCCGGCGCCTGGGCGCCCTCGTACCCCGCGAGCCCGGCCACCCGGCGCGAGCGCTGGGCGGTGAGCTTGTCCAGCTCCTTCTGCGCGGCCGCGACCCGCTTCTCGGCGGCCGTGATCTCGGTGCGCAGCTCGCGCAGACCGGCGAGCTCGGCGGTGTACGTCTTGCGGTCCATCAGCGGGTCACTCCCCCTCGGTGGCGGGCTGGTCGGTGGTGGTCTGGCGGGTGGGGACGTAGGCGATCGGGCCGCCGGACACGGACGCCAGGCGGGTGCCGAGCAACAGGCCCGCCAGTCGGGCGTCCTCGGGGGCGGTGAGGTCGGCGGCGTTGGCGGGGGCGGTGAGGTCGGTCAGGTAGCCGGCCAGCCTGGCCTTCGGGAACCGGTACCGCCCTGCGGTGCCGACGGTGCCGTCGGCCTCCCACTCGGTGAGACCGGTCAGCACGGCGACGACGAACCCGGCCACCGTCACCGGCAGAACTCCGCCGGCCGAAACGCGGGCCGGGTCGCACCGCCACCAGCCGGACAGCGCGGCCAGCAGCTGCGCCTGGTCCAGGCCGGTGCCGAAGCCGATCCACTCGCGGTCCGGCTCGTCCACCTTCGCCGGGGCGTCCGAGCGCAGCACCGCGACCTCGGCCGTTCCGAACGCGGTCAGGTCGGCGGCGGGCCTGGCCTGCAACTGCTGGAGCGCGGCCAGCGGGAACACCTGGCGACCCTGCTCGCGTACGCCGGGGACCACGCCGGTGGCCATCAGCTTCTTCACCGTCGGGATCGAGCACCCCAGTGCCGTCCCGGCTTGACCGGTCGTCACGAACACACCCACAACCTCCACGCCTATTCATCTAACTTAAAACGCTAGGCGACTCTACGCCTCCCCCACCGACACCGTCCACGCCTTTTTAGTAAGTCGTACAAGCATGTTGAGCGGTGTCGTCAACGCCCGCGCCTTCGCTCACCACCGGCCCTTCGGGGGACCGTCCGGCCGCCCCCGGCGGCCCCGCTGTCCAGTGGGAAGCGGGCCGAGCCGCAAGGACCCACCGGAAACGGCTGCGGCTGGCCGGGCAGGGGCCTGTCACCCTGCGGACATGGTCGAATCACCGCACCCCCAGGCCGAGCTCTGCCAGGTGCAGCGCAGCGGCCCCACTGACCGTGAGCGCTGCCCCGAGCCGGCGCGGTTCGTGATCCACCGGCACCTCGACTCGGAACCAGTCGTCTGCGCCGGTCACCTGGCCCCGTCATCCTGCACGCTCCCAACGTCTACTAGCCGCCACAGATCTCGCTGGTCGATGCGAACAAGCACCCCAAGCACGTCGTCGTCACCGGCGCCGACAGCGACCAGAGGGAGCAGCGCGCGAAAGACTGGGCCGCCCACCTCTTCGAGGAAGACCCCGCCCCAGCCTCCAACCCCGCGCTGGATCTGACGGACCCGCAGGACGCCAACCACCTGGTGTCGACCGTCCTGGCCGCCAGCCCCGGGCGGCGGTCCAATGACGTTCTCGGCGCTCTTCTCGGTGCCATCGAAGCGGAGCTCGTCGCCAAGGGCCCGAACACCGTGCCGGCGGTCCTGCACGGCTACGCCGCCGCCAACAAGATGGTCAACGGCGGGAAGGACTGGGCCACCGTCCTGCACCTGCGCCAGGCCCGGACCGCTGCCGAGATCGGCCACGTCCTCGACTCGGACATCGGCCACACGGCCGAAGGCGCGGCCCATATCGTCTCCGGGCTGCTGCGCCTGGCCGCCGCCTTCGACGGTCTCCAGGTCAAGGGCCCGGGGGGTGCGGTCCCCGTTAAGACGATGTACCAGCAGGCCAAGAAGGTGGCGGCCCAGGTCCGCCAGGTCATGGACCAGGACGTGCGCGGCGAGCTCGCCCGCGCCGGCCACCGCGTGTAGTAGCGTGCACGGCCACCTGGCCGGTGCCCGGCAGCCGCGGCACCCGGGCACCGCGATGGCCCCAGCCCGTCCCCTACTCGGAGCTGGTTGTGTGTCAGGCCTCGATGGTGAAGGCCGGCTCGTACCCCTCGTCGACCTTGATGTCCTCGTACACCACGGTCTGGCACAGCCGGTTCCATCGGTGGCCGAGGAAGAGGGAGAGTCCCATCGGGCAGGCCAGGAAGAGGTGCATGCGCCGGACCGGGCGGGTCACGCCGCGCAGGTGGTCACGGATACCGACAGCCAGGGCGTTGGCGGCCGTGCTGTCGGCGACAGAGCCGTCCTTCGCGGGCCCGCCGGGCGGGGTGAGGACGATGAGCTTGGAGACGGGGACGTGCTGCTCGCGTAGGTACGCCATGACGTCCTTGGTCGGGTCGGTGGCGATGGCGATGGCGGCGGCGAGTTCGCCGCCCTGCTCGACGGAGTACTCCTGGGCGCCGGGGGCCAGAGTGATGTCGTACGGGTCGCTGGTGGACCAGAGTTGTCCGCGCTGCATGACGGCGAGGTCGGCGCCGGTCACCATGCGGAAGGCGGTGCCGACGAGGAAGGCCGGGGCCAGGCGGATGCTGCCGGCCCGGGTGCGCCCCACCAGGCCGCTGAACGTCCCAGCCCACTTGCTGTTCGCCAGCGCGGCCCTGGCCGATCCCCAGTCGTCCCCGCCCGCTTCGCCCGCACCGGCGGGCGCGAACAGTGTGGGCAACGCGCCCCCGGACGCGGACACCGACGCGGCCCCACCGGGGCCGGCGAAGGCTCCCGATCCGCGGCGGTGGCGTTCGCGCACGTTCTCCGGTCGCGCCACCGACCTGTTCCTGCGCAGCCTCGCCCCGCCCTCCGATGACAGCGACAGCCCGGCACCGTTCGGCGACGAGGAGATCACATGAACGACCGTGTCCGCGCCCACGCCCGCCCGGAGGCCGCAGCCAAGGCCGCCCCGCACTCCTTGCACCTGGCCGATCCCGGGCCGCTGGCGACCAAGGAGGGCTTCCTCGCCCGGGCTCGACGCACTGTCACCCCGCCGAGCCTCCAGGACAGCGCGCCCCTGGGCACGAAGGTGCGGCTGACCGACCCGCGCTTGGCCTACCACGGCGCTCTGCTGCCCTTGGAGACCGACGACTTCACCCGAGGAGTGCACCTCGCCCGGACCATGCTGGTGAAGAACCTGTACGACTCCCCCGGCCGCAGCCCGAACTTCGCCGTCGACGGCCCGCGCCTTGCCGGCAAGTCGCTGCTCGCCGCCAGGATCGGGTTCGCCTTCCAGGGCCTGGTCGACCACCATTTCCCCCCGGACACGGACCGGCACCCGGTGGTGTACATCCACGTGCCGCACGACCGCGGCGACGCCCTGCACTGGTCTCTGCCGTTCGCGGAGTACTTCGGTCTGGAGCACTCCCGCTCGCCCGAGACGATGAACCACCGCTCCGTCGACATGACCGGGCCCATCACACGCGTCATGGAACGCGCCGGCACGCGCCTGGTCATCGTCGACGGCATCGAGTACATCAGGGACAACGAACGGCAGACCGCGTTCGACTACCTGTTCCACCTCCAGGACGCCCTGCCGAGGATCACTTTCCTGTTCTGCGGCATCGGCGCGCAGGAGATCCTGCACCGCGCCCTCGGCGACCACCGCAGCAAGGCCCCCGCAGCCGGCATCGACAAGCCAGCACCGCTGGGCATCCCGACGCTGTGGGTCAGGCCAGTCCCCTACACCGCCGCCGAACCCGACCAGTGGTGCAACGTCCTCGACGACGCCGAGAAGAACCTGCGCCTGTACAAACACCAGCCCGGCACCCTGGTGCAGTTGGCCGCCTACCTGCATGAGCGCACCGACGGCTCCATGCACGCCCTGAACCAACTGCTGTGCCAAGCCGCGCAGACCAGCATCCTCCAGCAGACCGAAGCCATCGACCGCGAACTCCTGCAGACCATCCTCACCGGCTACAACGACCCGACATACGACTGCCTCCCTGCCCTGGCCGAACCGGCCGCCAGCGACCGGGACAACCACCGGCACAGCAGCTCGCAGGACCAGGCGAGGCTGGACGAAGCGGAACAGTCGCACTCGTAGTACGGCCTTCCAAATGCGCTGGGCGGGCTGGACCTGCCTGCCTACGGCACGCCGGCTCCCCGCACCTGGCAGGATCAACAGGTGGCCTTCTCCTACCTGTCGCTACAGTCCTTCGTCCGCCCTCCCAGGCTGCTGGTCCTCGCCCCCCGAGGGCGAGGACTGGGTGGCGATGTCAGCAGCCGCGCTGGGCGCAGTCGGCAAGGTCTGGGGAGGCTGCGCGAGCGCCGTCGTCCCGGTCAGCGCCGCAAGTCATGCGGCCCTCGCGCCCTTCCTCTCCCGATACCAGCCCGACCACATCCTGGAATACCAGCCCACGTGGACGACGGCTGACCTGATTCATCCAGGCATCCTGGAACGGGAGCTGAGGGGACTCGACCTGGATGAGCAGAGCTTTTCCTTTAACAAGGAGCTGCTGGCACGCGATACCTGGGACGGTCACGCCGATGGAGCAGCCCTGCAGGTAGCCGCGGAACGGCTGCGGGCGGCGCACGGCGTCAACAGCTTCGACCGTTCCCACCCTTGGCTGTTCCACCTCGCTGACGATCCCGACAAAAGCGGCTTCACCGCCCTCAAGGACGTCACCTCGCAGCCGACCGGCGGCGTGCCGATCGGGCAGATCCGCACGCCTGCAGCCCTGTCCGCCGCAGCACGGCTCGGTGTCCTCCTCGCGGCGGCCGGCGACGAGGCGCAGGCTACCGAGTCCGACACGGACTGGCTCGCGCAGGTCGCCGGGACCCCGTGGAACGCCGACGACACAGCAAGCCCCTTCGATACGGCCGCCGCGCTGTGCGCACGAATCCACCGCGGCTACGACACGGACCGGTCAAGCGATGTCGTCGTGCTCGGCGAGCGGCCCGAGGACTTCGCGCTGGCCCAACTCGCCCGCCAGGTTTACGGCGCCGCGCGCTGGCTGCCCGGGAGCGCGCTGGCCTGGCGTCATCTGCCCCTCTCCCGGCGCCCAGAGCCGGTCACCGTGGTCAGCGCATCCCTGTCGGAAGAGGAAATCCGCGCTCATCTGACCGACCGCTGGAACGCCCGCGGCATCCGGATGCACGGCGAGGACAGTATGCCGGTCACGATCGTTTCCCCCGGCGAGCTCCGGCCGACCGGCCGCGACCAGGTCGCGCTACTCAACGCCTGGGACATGCCGCTGTCCCTCCCGATGGAGGAGACCTCGGACGGATCCCTGGTCTCGGCCGTGCGGATGCCCATCCAGGTCCCTGCCCCGCTCGACGCGGCACGGCACCGCTGGCAGGTGGGGATGATCTCCACCAGCCACCCCGTCCCGCCCCTTTCCGACCTGTTCGGCCCCAGCTTGGTAGCAGCCGGCGACGAGCGGGAGACATTCGTGCGAGCCGCGGACGGCGGGATCACCTACGCCTCCACCCGGGTCGACTTCGTCCCAGCCGGTGCGTCGCTGGCCGGCTCCCTCGCCGGGCCCAGACTCGTTTGGCCCTCCCTTGAGCGGATTCTGCGCCTCACCGCCGAGCCCGACGAGGTACGCCCCAGCCCCGCCGGGAAACGAGCCCGAGTCGCGAGGCGGCTGCTCGGGTCACGCTCTGCCGTCGAAGCCCTGGCCGCACCAGCGCCGTGGGCGCTGCTGTCGCACTGGCTGCCCGGCCACAACCGCTCGGCCCTTCCAGCAAACAGTGCCTGGGAGCTCAAGTCCGGGGTGTTCCTGACGTGGGAGGCCATCGCCGCCGCTTCCGGCGACTGGGCCCAGGCAGAGCTACGGGCGCGGATCGACGCGTGGAGCACCTGCGGGCTCCTGCGCCGCGGACTGGTGCTCGGCTGCCACGACTGCCCACGGGTCGAGTTCTACCCCATCGCCGAAGTGGCACAGCAATACACCTGCCGGCGCTGCGGCAGCAGCAACACGCTCGAGCAACCACGGTGGAAGCCAGCCCGCAACGAGCCCACCTGGTTCTACGAACTGCACCCGGCGATCACAGAGTTGATCGCCAACGACGGCAACTACGACCTGCTCGCCACCCAGTTCCTCCGCTCGAAGGCGTGGGCTGGCGCCTGCCTTGTCACCGAGGAGTTCGAGCTGGTCCAAAACAGCAAAGCCGTCGTGGAGTTCGACTTCGCCGCAGCGACCGTCGAGGGACTCTTCCTGGGCGAGTCCAAGAAGAACGACTGCCTCGCCGACTCCGCGAAAGCGACCCTCACCGAGCTCAACAAGCTCCTGAACGGATGCCGCACACTCGGCGCGACGCACCTGGTCCTGGCTACTCCCAAGAACGCCTGGAAGCAGGCGACCATCGACGCCATCGACAAGCAACTCCAAGGCGACGCGGCACACGGCGCCAGCAGCCCCCAAGTACTCCTCCTGACAGGCCTGGGCACCGACCCGAAGGTCCTGACCCTCGACGGCAAGCCGTTCACCATGGACTGAACCAGCCGGCTGCGAGCACCCGAGCCGACTCGGCCGAACCAGCGGCAGTCCAAGGACACGCACACACGAGCCGACATGAGGAGGCGTTCAGGTGGTCATCCTGGCGAATCAAGATCAACAGCGTTGAGGCGATCCCACCCTCATACCTGTGGGTTTTCCCAACCGGACTGAACAGCAGTCCCAGATTCTGCAAAGCAACAGGCCACAGGCCTTGAAATGTCGATCATGACAGCAAAACCGCAGGCCCGGGAGCCAAGATTCAAAGTCCCGGATCCTGCAAGTCCAATGGTCAACACATGATCAATCGACAAGATCTTTCAAAGCAGCCGGGACGGAGCACCCGTGGTCGCGGGTCTGCCGTACACCCTGCACAACCGCATCCTGGTGGGCCTGTTCGCCCTCCCGGTCGGCGCCGTGCCGGCACTGGCCTGGAAACTCCAGCGGTGATCGGATGACGTTCCCCCGAGGGCCGGAAGGCCGTCGGACATGACCTGATAGACCGTGAGAAGGCAGCCGAGCGTGAGGCCCGCTGTCCTGTCTGCGCCGGCTGTCCAGGAACTTCTTCCAGCCCCCGGCCAGAAATCGGCCGGGGGCTGGAGTGCGCACCTTGGTTCCGATCAGTTGCCCTCGTCGCGATCCCTTGGCGAGGGCAACTTGTCTATCAGCAGGGCATAGAGGCCACTCAGAACGAAGATGGCGGCGCACTGCGCCAAGTCGTTTCCGCTCAGCAGCTTGACAACCCCGATGAGCCCAGCCGTCCAGACGAGCGTGGCAATTATCTTGATCGCCATTGCATGCTCGCCGTTACGAGAAGGATGACAGGCAGGCTGTCGCCCCAGCGCCGACGACCTTTGCCGCGATATCCTTGGCAACATCCTTGCTGACATACTTGCCGATAACGAATGCCCCCGCTCCGCCGATCCCGGCCTTGAGAAGGCAATTCTTCACCATGTCAGTCATCTTTTTGCTTACCAGCAGCGATGCGCAGTCGTTCTCATCATGCTTCCATAGACACATTGACCGCCGCTCGCCGACCGGGTCGACCTGGGCGATGGGGGATACGTCCTTGACCTCAGTTATGACGGCTCGGCTCCCAACGGGCTGGCCTGTCGCGAACGCTGTACCCGCAGTGCCGGTCACGAGAATACCGCCGAGCAGGGCAGTAGAAATTATGCCGGATATGGCGCGCTTCATTTGCAGATTCTCCATACGCTTCGGAGGAACGGTTCCGGCCAGGACCCCATTCCTCATTGCCTGGGGTAAGACTAAGAATGGAAGATCCTTTGCGGGAAGGGATCCAGAGGTGCCCAGGGGGGTGCCCCGTGGATCGGCTGGTTCCCGGTGGGTTCTCGCAGGGAAGGGCCGCCCTGGTCGCGGAGACGACGGGACCGGTGCCGGTGGACGTCTGTCCGGCGTCCTCGGTGGTGTCGCTGGACGGCGGGATGACGTTCACGAACAACGCGGTGGGCTGTGTGGAGGAAGGCCGCGGCTCCGGCGCCCGGCACCGCGCACCACCACCACGCCCCGGCACTCCCCCACGGTGCGCCCACGGCGCCCGGCCTGGCGCGACCCCGGCCGGATGCCCGGCGCCGTCCTCGCCAACGCCGGCGCCGCACTGGCCGTCACCCTGCTGCTGGCCCTGGTCCAGCACATCGAGATCACCTGGCACTGACACCCCGACAGGGGACCGGCCCGCCGCCCGCTCGGGGGCCCGGACGGCGACCGGTCCCCCTCAGTGTCCACAGGCCAGCGCCGCTGGGTGGCCAGTACCCGGCTACGCAGCTGCCGTGTCCTGGCCGCGATCCGAGCGGGTGTGGGCGAGCGCGATGATGACACGCGGGAACTGGTAGGCGACCAGGACGTCGACCGCGGCGGAGAAGCCGGTCATGTACCAGGAAAGGCGGCCCGGGTTTCCGACGGGGTAGGACACGCCCGCGAACCCGACGGCCATCACGAACAGCAGCAGGACCGTGATCAGGCGGCTTCCTGCGGTGCGGCCGCCCGAGGCGTCGATCCGGTGCAGCAACTGCGCGCAGGAGATCCCGCTCGTCGGCAGAACGATCGCGGCCAGCCAGCTGATCGGCCACGCTGTGCCGAGCGCGATCAGCCCGGCCGCCGCGCACGGCACGTTGACAGCCCACCAGAACACCACGACGGCCGACAGCACTACCCTGTGGCCGATGAACCGGGGGGCGCTCACCGACTACCTCCTGGGACAGGATCCTTGGCCAGGACGGTCCACTCGCCGCTCTCGTACACCTGCCAGTCGCTCATCAACGTCCTCCTCGCCTCTCGGGTGCATGCCAGTCTCGGGCAGGCGTCCCCGCTTGTGCGAACGAATCGGCGATCTCGTCCATGGAAGGCCCCGGTCGCCGACCGGCCGAATCCGGCCACCGCCCCGGGGGAGGTAGGGACGGTGGCCGCACTTGTACCACCGGCGATCAACCGGGCGTGACGTCAGTCGACGTTCACCCAGTACGGATCTTCCAGGGGCCAGGCCAGGATCCGGTCGTCGACGTAGAAGTCGCCGAGATCGGTGCCCGCCCCCCGGTTCTCGCCGTTCGCGATGTTGCGCACCGAAAAGTCCCATTCGATCGACGATGCGCCCTCGTAGGTGGAACTGAAGGGGTACTCGTCGCAGTCCTCGACCGAGGTGTTGTACGGCGGAAGACCGGTCGCGGCGTTGTAGTCCGGGCCCCACGGGTTGGCCCCGTCCTTCTGTCCGCATGCCGCCTTCTTCACCTGCTCGTTCGCCAGGGCGATCGCACCGCCCTTCCCTCGGCTCACCACGCGGTGCAGCGGCGCGCCCCGAGACCCGGCGGTCGGCGACCACTTGCCGGGGACCTTCTTGGGGTGGTTCTCCTTGGGGTAGGTGACGCCGTCGGTGGCCGGGGCGTTCTGCGCGTCGCGGATGTGCTGGCGGATGTTGGGACGGTTGTCGCCGTAGGTCAGCACCGGGAAGGCGTTGGTGTAGATGCAGGCGTGCGGGTAGCTCTTGTTGCGTTGCGTGAAGTAGTCCGCCGAGTCGCAGCGGATACCGATCGGGGGGCCCTCGCCGCGCTCGGTGCTCTGCTCGTATCCCGGGCTCGCGCCGTCCATGTAGAAGCGCCACTGGTGGAAGGCGACTTGGTCCTGGCCCTCGCCACCGCTGGAGGAGACGTCCCAGTAGACCCAGTCAGGGAAGTTGCTCCACTGGGCCCATTCCATCTTCGCCGGGGACCGCCCGACGCCGCACGTGGCAGTCGTGGGTTGATTGGCGCCCGGAACGCATTCGGGGGTGACTTCCAGCTTCAGGTTCGGGGCGACGGTCCGCTTCTCCAGAAAGTTCCACCCGTCGTAGTTGACCTGGCCGGTCTTGGCGCGAAAGAAGACGCGGGTGGCGCGGGTGTCGTTGTAGCCGATGGCGGCGGCCTGGAACTTGATCGTGTTGGTGCCCTTCAGGACGGGCTTGCCGTCCACCTTCTTGTAGTACCTGTTCTTGAATTCGTATTCCTGGCACCACCTGAACCGGTTGTAGACGCGACCGCCTGGGTTTTGGGCGTCCGACGAACCGAGACAGTCGTTCAACCACTCGGTGCCCGCGGGGTTGTCGGGAAAGATCGGCATCTCCGCCGTCCCCTTGCCGTTGGTGCTGCGCTGAGCAACGTCGCCGGGCTGGGCCGTGTACTCGATGCCCGGGCCCGACGCGGCAGGCTTGGGGCCTGCGGCGGCGGCCGGTGAGGAGCCCAGGGTGAGAAGGGCTGCGGTGAGGGCGAGTGCGGCTATAGCCGCCAGCAGTCGACTGACGCGTTTCAAAGGTGGTCCCCCCTATTTTCCGGTGGCACGTAAATCCACTCGGGATCGAACCGGCGTAGTGCCCTGAGCCGGCCAGAAATTGGTCTTCCGTGGTCGTCCTTCGGCCTGTTCAGGCCTCACGCCGCCGCCCGTCCTCGCGACGGCGCCCCCGCGGTCGGCAGGATGCGCGGACACGGCGGCCGTCACTGGGCCGCCGAAGGCGACAGCGGCTGCCGGCGTCGCCCTTGAGAGGGCCCTGCACCGCCTCTTCGGTCTTCGGTCTCGTCCTTCGTGGTTGCGATGCAAACCTGATAAGGGCGGTTCGCTTTCTCCCTGTTTTCCGATTGGTTGCGTTCCGTGCCCGTGCTGGATGCGGTCGGGGATCATACGGACGCTGCCGGATCGGCTGTCGGAATCGAAGCTCCTCCTTCCAGCTCACCGCCAGCCACCCGCTGGATTCTCTTCTGTCATGCCGGCGATCGCCTGCCCCCCATGGTTCATAGGGCCGTTCCCGCCGGCGCGCAAACAGTCAAAGCGCCACGGCCGTTGAAGGCCCTAGGTTTCAGACTGCGCGAGATGGCCGAATACGTGACGGCTTGGTGGCGGCCGGCCGCGCCGGCAGACCATGAAATCCTTTCCAGCAGTCGCCGGCCGTCGGGGTGACGGCAGCGGAATCACGACCGAACAGCCAATCTGTCCGGCGGCGGTGGCGGATTGTAGCTCCGCCGATGAAATCCTGATGAACCTCGGTCAGGTCAAGACTTTCCTATAGCCGTTGAAAGGCAATGAGTTCCGCCTCGGACCGTCCGATTCCGTCATCGCCACTGCATCGCTGCCGACGCTAAATTCGCCTCACCGACCACCGCTCCCCACCACACAGCTGGCAGGGTTCCGGCCCGGGGCGTCACGGCACCCGGCCGAGGAAAGGGCATGATGAGCCACTTAGGAGCTTCCGGCCGCTGGGCCAGAGGGCTGATCGCCCTCACCACGGCCACTGCATCGACGCTCGCCGCCATGGTTGCCGTGGCCGGCCCCGCCGCCGCCCAGGACGCCACCCCCGCCGCCGGCGCCGGCGTCGTTCAGGCCGGGCAGTCCTGCACGGCGGCCGACCTGGGCAAGCGCCACCCGTTCATCAAGTCGACCGAAGTCGCCCCGACGATCACCCACTTCAAGGGCTGGTACGTCACCGCGGGCTCGACCGGCTACCAGAACGTCACCACCAGCACCCAAACCACCGTCTCGGTCTCCGTCGGCCTCAACGGCGAGATCAAGGGCGATTTCGCCGTCGAAGCCCTCGGCACCGTCGGTGCGATGCTGGGCCTGAACGTACAGGTGAACTACTCCTCCACCAGCAGCGAGTCGACCTCGGTCAGCTGGAACTTCAACGACCCCGGCTACTACGGCGTCTACAAGGGCACCAAGAAGGTCACCGGCACCTACGGAAGCCTCAACTGCAACCGCGTCCAACAGGGCGACGGCAGCTGGGCGCTGCAGTGGATCGAGGGACCGGACAGCGGCAGCTACACCACCTACACCACCCTCGAAGAGGGCGCGGTGCGCTGCGAGGACAAGGTGCCCGCCAACAGCATCATGCGCAAGGCGCAGGGTCTCCTGGACTGCGAGACCCCGCCCCGGGCCGGACACGCACCAGGGCCGGTGGCTTCCGCCAAGGCCACCGCGGCCAGGGACGCGGCAGCGAAGGGCACAGCGGGCAAGACGGCCACCTCGCGGGCCAGTGCGCCCGCCACGCGGGCCGCCCTGAACTGCCAACCTGACGTCTACAGGATCCACGTCCCCGGCAAGCCCCTGAACTGGAGTGCACCGCTCCTGGCCAACGATGGCGTCCGGCTGCGCGAATCCAACTGGACGAGCGCCCACCTGGACAACTGGCGGCTGTGCAACGTGACGGAGCGCAACGGGGTTGTCGAGGCGTCCCTGTGGAACTGGGGCAATGGCGGGTGCGCGACCATCCCGGCCAACATCGCCAACCAGGAGCAGGCCTACCTCACAACGGCCCCTTGCGGGGAGGACGACCTCCAGCGGTTCTCCATCTACCGCGACGTACCTGGCGGCTCGAAGATCGGCCTGCAGAACAAGTACACCGGCTCGATGCTGGGCCACGACCGCTACGCGGACGGGGAGTTGATCCGCCAGTACTCCAGCGGCAGGCAGGACGGTACGGGCACGTATGACCTGGTGAAGGTCTGACTCTTCCCCGCTTGACGCGGTGCCCCCGGCCCAGGCCGCCCGACTTCCCTCTCACGTGGACCGAGGTCGGACGGCCTGGGCCTACTCCACGGACATGCCGTAGGCGCCTGAGCGGCTCTGAGTTCCCGGCCGGGGCCCCCTTCGGCGGGCCCAGGCTGCGTTCTGGTGCGCGCGCACGATCGTGGAGTCGACCGAGACGATCCGCTCCGGGTCACCCTCGGCGTCGGCCTGGGCGAGCAGGGCGGTGAAGACCCGCTCCCAGGGTGACCACCCGCGGCTGCGCCCAGAGCCGGTCGCGGCCGCTCAGTCCTGCGCCGCCGCCACGGCCACGGCCGTCGCCAGGGCGGCGGCGATCAGCCAGGCCAGCGCCGGCAGGCCCATGGTGAGGGCCTGTGGCCAGCGCCAGGCCAGCAGCCGCGCACCGGCGCCCCAGGTGAGGAGGAACAACGGGACCAGGATCACCGTCTGGATCCTCCATGCCTTCAGGAACGCCCCGGCCAGGCCGCCGGCCAGCAGCGCCGTGCCCGCCGCGACCAGCAGCCCGATCCGGAACATCAGGGCCCACGGCGCGGTCTGCGGGTCGGTTCGGTGCCCCTGGTGGATGACCTCGGCCACCCGGCCCCGCCAGAAGCGCAGTTCCACGGTCGAGCCAACGTCCACCGCGTCGTAGAACGACTCGTCGACCGTGTAGGTGCGGCCCGGCGCGTTCTCCCGGAGAACCGCGAGGCGGTACGAGGTCGAGTCGCTGTCGGTGTCCACCCACTTCTTCGTCACCCGGCCGCTCTCGGGACGCAGGCAGTCCGCCTGTGCCACCCCGTCGGCCGTGGCACGGCAGACAGGTGCGTCGAGGTAGGCCCGGCCCTCGTCGTAGGCATCGTGGTAGCGGACGAAGCCGAACACCACGATCGCCAGCCCCAGCACGGCGATCAGGCCGCGCAGCACCTGACCCGCCGCCGGTCCGCGCCACGGGCGCCGGTCCCGCGGGCCGTCCGCCTTCCCCGTGGGCCCCTCCTCCCCTGCCGGAGCATGCCCTTGTGCCCCGGGCCTGGGGGGGGGCGGCCGGTGCCCTCGGGCCGCCGCCAGGGCGACGGGACCCGGTCCGCACCCTGACAGGGTCTGCCTTGTGGGCCTTTGCCGGGTGACGCTCCCCAGACTCCGGCCCGGAGGTGTCCCCGTCGCGGTGGCTCCCCCGCCTGCTTGGGATGCGCGCACCCCCCGACGATCTCCGCCAGGCACGGCGCGCCCTGGTAGCGGTGCGTGCCGAGCGGGCCGCCTTCCTGGCCGGCCTGCCGCGGTGGGACGGCGACCTGGCCGCCGCCCGGCAAGGGGTGAGCGAGGAGCAGCACGCCGAGTCCTCCCGGCTGGAGGAGGCCGAACGGCAGGCCGCCCACGCAGCCACGGGGCACCCGTTCCGGGCGCAGCTCCCGGTCGGGGACCGGGAGCTACGCCCGCACCCGACTCATGCGCATCGACGACACGGCCCCGGGCGCGACGGCGCAGCGGCTCCCCGGGGCGACCCCGACGGCGGACAGGCCGACGGGCCCGAAGGCGCCGACCACCACCGAACGGTGACGGGCGCCTTCGGGCGTCCGTCTTCTCCTGGTCGACGTGGATGTCCAGGAGCGAGCTGCCCATGATGCCCGGGCTCCAGATCGCTTCGTCTACGAACACACCTGCGCCCGACGCGGGCCCCGCCCCGCCGAAATCCCGTTGGTGACGCCCCGTCGGATCGGCACGGTCACGGGCATGGCCATCCCGATCGTGCTCGACATGGAGACCGGCGACCCCGACGACGTCTTCACCCTGTGCGCCCTCGCGACCCATCCGTGGGCACGCCTGGTGGCCGTGACGCTCACGCCCGGAACGGACGAGCAGGTCGGCGTCGTCAAGCACCTCCTCGCGCGCCTCGGGGTGAGCGCACCGGTCGGCGCGCACCGGCCCGGCGCCGACGTGACGGCGGTGTCGGCCAGGACGCGACGCTGCTCACGGGGGCACCGCCGAAGAACCCCGGCACGCTCCTGGAACGGAAGCCGAACGTGCGCATCGCCGGCTGGGTCGCCCAGGGCGGCTTCGATGGACAACCAGCAGTCGCCGGCGCAGCGGCGGGCCCGGGGGCGAGCCCGGGTGCCGGCCCGGCAGGGCGGCCCTGCGGCTGGACGGACGACCGCCCGGCGGCACCCGGCCGCCGGGGCCGTCAACCGGCGCCACAGGCCCACCTGGCTCGACAGCGCACCAACCACCACCGGGACAACAGGGGCGCGCAGAGGGATGTCGGATTTTCCGGCCCCGGCGACGGGCCGGTTGAGCTGCACCGATGCCGTCGACCGCCCGGGTCCGGGGTGCCGGCATCGGGAGCCGCATCGGGAGTCACAGCAGGAGCTACGGCAGGAGTCGCGTCGGGATGGCGCCGGTGCTGTCGCGGTCGGTGTCGTTGCGCACGGCTTCCGCGAGGCCCCGCGTTAGGTCGGGCACGTCGAAAGGGGTTCCGCAGGATCTCTTCCTGCGCCTTCGTCAGCGCGCGCATGTGGGGAGACGAGCGTGCCGCACACCGCTCTGGGGCGATACCGCCTCTCGACGCGGGTGAGCCCCGGACGGCTGCTGGGCGGTAGTCGTCCGGGGCTCACCCGCACCTTCCGGTTCCGGCTGTCAGCTGACCGTCGGGACGAACGGCCGGCACGAGCCGTTGGGTCCGGCGTACGGGTCGGTCCAGTCGTAGTTGAGCAGCTTGCTGCCCGTCTGCGGGCCGACGATGCCGTCCTGCTGCAGGTTGCCGTACACGTGCGCCTGGAAGTCCCGCACGGCGCCGTCCGTCTTCGGACCCCACTGGCTGTCCTCGTCGATGGTCGGGCTGCTGCCCGCGCGCAGGTAGTCGTTGACGAGGTGTTGCACGCACCACACCCCGGTGCCCGAGGTGGTGTGGCCGTAGCCGAGCCAGGGTGCGGTGGTCGACGCCTGCGCGGTACCGGTCAGCCCGACCGTGGCGAGCGTGAGGGCAGCGGCGGCCACGAGACCGCGGCCGATGACATTCTTGATCATGTGGGTTCCTTGGGTGGTGATGGGGAGGATCGTTTCGTGCGGCCACGGACGGACCGGCGAGTCCGCCGTTGTCGGCCGCCGTCGCGTGATGGCAGCTGGGCCCCGGGGCCGACGATCTGACGGCTCGTCGTTTTCCGGTCGGCCGTCAGGCGGCGGGCGTTCGCTGTTCGGGCCTGTGGCCGCCTGCGGAGGTGTCACGGCGAAGGGCGGAGCCGTCAGCCGTGGGTGGGCAGCACGTCGTAGCAGCTGCTGACCGGAAGGCCGTACCCGCTCTGGGGGTTGTTGTTCTTGGAGATGTCGATCTGGAGCGCCTGCCAGAGCTTGTCACCGGTGTCCGGCCCGACGATGCCGTCGGCCTTGAGGCCGGAGTCGTGCTGGAACTGCTGGAGCTGGGCGAGCGTGTCCGGCCCGAACGAGCCGTCGACGGGCCACACGTGCGCGCTGCTCCAGGTGGCCCAGTTGATGCCGACCTGCACGCAGTAGACCTGGAAGCCGTTCTGGCCCTGGGTGATGTAGGACGCGCCCGGGGTCGCGTCGGCCGTACCGGTGCCGGCGGTGAGGGCGGCGCCTGCCAGGGCGGCGGTGGCCAGGGTGGTGGCGATGCGCTTGCGGAAACTCATGACGTGGCTCCTCCGTAGTCGCCGCTCGCTGCGTGGGCTGCGGGCGGGCCGGCTTCGCAGGGGATGACGGGTGGCGCGGCTGCGCGGTGCGACCATCGGCATCCCGGCGCCGGGCTTGATCATCGTGCGGTCCGGTCGGCCCCACCCGCGACGGTTCGGCGTCTCAACACGCCCCTCCCCCGTCCCAACGGCCCGTCCCACCGAGCTCACCTGCGGACACTCCGCGGGCCTTCCCCCATCTTGAGACGGCCCCAGGCCAGTTGAGCCCTCCCGGCGGCCGGTTCGCCCCGGTGCGCGCGGCCGCCACGGCCTCACCGCGCCGGGCCGGCATCCGAACACCACCCCGCACGACCCGATGCTTCTCAACCAACCGCAAACCCTCAGCCCGGGCGGAAGGCCGGGTCGTCGCCGAGGCCAGTGCGGTTGGCGGGGGCCGGCGGCCCGCCCTCCCCGGCCCCGGCCCCGGCCCCGGCCCCGGCGGCGGAGGCCCCCGCCGCGGTGGTGAACTGGGGCTCGGCGCGGTGGGCGCGCAGCTCGGTGATCCGGCCCACCACCCGGGCATCGTGGGACGCGACGACTCAGCGGAACGCCGCCGCGCCGCGGCCGAGGGCTCCGCCGCGGGGCGCAGCGGGCCGTAGCGGGGCCAGCCCGGGTCGCCGCTGCCGGCGAAGGTGGTCCAGGCGCCGTGGACGCGGGCGGCGAGTGCGGTGGGTGCGGTGGGTGCGGCCGCCGGAGATCCGAGCGTGGGCCGCCGCCATGCGCGCCGTGCCGGTCTCGAACAGGGCCGCTCCGAGCCGGGCCGAGCGCAGTTCCGCCCGGTGTGTCGTCGGGGCGGGCCGTGCGGTGGGCGGTGAGGGCACCGTGCGGGTCGGTGTGCAGGCGGGCGGCGAGGGTGAGCAGGTCGGCTTCGGTGGTGGGTTCCAGCGCGTCCTGCGGTACGAGGGAGAGGTGGGCCTCCCGGGTGTTGGTGCCGATGGGCAGGTCGACGTCGCGGGTCGGTCCGTGGGCGAGGGCATCAGCCAGCTGGACGGGCAGGACCAGGCCGAACGGGCTGAGCCCGGCCAGCGGGTCGGCGGCGGTCGCGGTGCGCAGGCCGCGCACGGCCCCCGCCGGGGTCTTGACGAGCGGATCTTCCTGTCGGGGCACGGGGGGTAGGTCCTTTCGGCGGGCTCAGGGCTCAGGGGTCAAGGGTCAGGACAGGCGGGAGAATCCGGCCCACTGCTTGACGGCGAACGTCGGCCCGCTGCGTGCGACCCGCACTCGTTGGTCCGCGGGTTCCAGAAGTCGGTTGCCGGCCGGTGGCGTTGCTCCTGCCACGCGCCCCTTCGCCCGACCAGGTGCTCGTCGTGTGCACGACCCCCGCCGACTCCGCCTCCGAGCAGGCCCTGGCGCTCCTCGCGCGGGCGAGCGCCGCCCGCTCCCCTCCCCCGGGGACCGCCTCGGCTGAGGCCGTCGAGGCCGTGTGGCCGGCCGGTTCTCCGCCTGCCGCCGCTGACTCGACCCGACCGAGTCACACCGTTCCACGGCCTGGTCAGCCAGAAGCTCGGGCAGGATCCGGCGTTGGAGCGAGCGGCAGAGAGCGCACCTGCCGACGGCGCGTCCGTCCGGGAGCCGCAGCACACCTGATGCCCCTGTGCGCGCACGGGCGATGGCGTGTGCGTGGTGGGAACGAAGGGGTGTGAATCGGGTACTTAGGCTGAGCCGACCTCACCGAACGGGCCGCCACCAGGCCTCGATCCACCTGACGGGAACCCCTGAATCCTGTGAACCCCCTGAAGAAGCTGCACTCCGCGCTGATCTGCGTCGCCCTGGCCCTCGGGCTGGTGACCGGTCTCAGCGGCACCGCGTCGGCCACCAACTACCGAATCGTCGACTGGGACATCTCCCGGGTCACCGACGGCGGCCAGGAGCACGCCGCTCGGTACTACCACGCAGTCGACGGCCTGCACCAGAACACCTACGGGAACGCCACCCACGAGAACGCGGTCATGCAGACCACGACCGACCCCTCCCGGATCGTCCAGATCCGCATCCGCGACACCGGCGGCAACGAGCTCGTCTCCCTCTACTTCTGGGCCGACAACCTCTACCTGGCCGGCTTCTACGCCCCGTACGGCGGCGACGCCGCCTCCGGCCGGCACCACTTCTCCTTCGCCGACGGCCGCGACATGGGGGCCTCGCTCGGCGTCGGCACCCGCAGCCTGGTCCGGACCGGCAACTACACCAGCCTGCCCGGCGGCAACAACCGGGAGAACCTCCGGATCACCCCGGCCACGCTCTACAACGCGGCCTACGTGCTCGGCCACGCCACCGGCTACAACGACAGCGTCGGCGCGTCCCTGCTGCTCATGATCCAGGCGTTCTCCGAGGCAGCCCGCTTCGGCCCGATCTTCTCCCAGGTCTACAACAACATCTACAACCACAACGAGACCCCGCTCGGCCGGGACCTCGCCGGGCTGGAGAACCAGTGGGACGAGATCTCCCGCTTCGCCCACGACGTCCGCCGCAACGGTTCGTCCTACCTCAACCTCTTCGGCAACACCGTCCGCAACTTCAACGACCTGCGCACCCGGCTCTCCTTCGTCGAGGTGATGGGCTCCGTCGCCCAACTCTGATCCCTGATGGAAGGAGTCCTGGCCGGCCCGCTCCGCGCCGAACAGCACGGCCTGTCCGGCCGTCGGCTCCCGGTAGCCGTCGGCCGCGATGGCGGAGACGGGTCAGGCGGCCCGGTTGCGGGGGAAGCAGGGTCGCGCTGGAGTCGTCGAGTCCTTCCAGGAAGCCCCAGGACGCCGACACGGCACCGGCCGGCCCCAGCCCGACCCGGGGGCGGGGCACACCACGGCGTCCTGGCCGGCGGGCTCGCCGGCGGGGGCCTGCGGGCCGGAACGGATCCTCGGGGGTGACGGCAGCGGCGCAGCAGTGAACGGGGCGGCGGCCGGGGTCGAGCCCGGCGCGAGGCGGGACCGGGCGGGGGCGGACGAGGAGGACGACGACCCGGGCAAGGCCACGAGGCCGCTGGGACGGGCCGGACGTCGACACCGTGCTCGGAAAGCACGAAAGACCCAACGGAGAAACCCTGCTGATTCCGTATCGATCATCAGCCGGGAAGCTCGGCCGTCGACAGCCACCGACAGCCGCCGGGCCGGGGGCTGCTGTCGGTGTTTCCGGGGGGTGCCTCTATGGGGTTCGTCAAGGAAATCGGGCTGCGTTCTGGAGCCGTGGGCGGGCAGCATGGTGGGATGCCGGATCTGCTGTGGGACGACGTCAGGAACTTCTTCGACCCTGACGTGATGGGTGCTCTGCCGGATGTGTTCGTGGAGGGCACCTCGGCGGCGGACTGGCAGGCGGTGTTCGATCTGGTCCGCTCGGATGGTTGGGCGTGGGAGTTCACGGAGGGCGGAGTCGCCGGGCCGTTGCCTCTGGCTGTGGAAGTACTGACGCGTCCGGCCGATGCCGAGACGGTCGAACTGCGGGTGTGGCCGGTCCCGGGCGTGCTGGCGATCTTCCGTCCGTGGTCTGCCGAGGGGATCGACTTCGATGTCGACCTCCGCGAGCTTCAGGGCCAGGAGGGAGTGGACGTCCTGTGCGGGCTCCTGACCGCGGTCGGCCGCCGGCTGGGCAAGCCCGTGGTCATGACCGCCGAAGGCGACTACGGGCACCCGGTGCTCGGGTTCGATCCCGACGCAGACCGCGTGCTCCTGATGGCGGACCCGCAGTTCAGGTGACCGCTTCGGCGGGCCGGGACTCGTAGAAGGTGCCGTCGCGGAGCATGGCGAACAGGACGTCGACTCGGCGTCTGGCCAGGCAGAGGAGGGCCTGGGTGTGGCGTTTGCCCTGGCCGATCTTCTTGTCGTAGTAGGTGCGGGAGGCCGGGTCGCCGAGCGGGGCGAATGCGGCCAGGAAGAATGCCCGTTTCAGCTGTTTGTTGCCCCTCCGGGAGGGTTGCTCGCCGCGTATGGAGGATCCGGAGCTGCGGGTCGCGGGGGCGAGGCCGGCGTAGGAGGCGAGGTGGGCGGCGGTCGGGAACGCGCTCGCGTCCCCGACGTCGATCAGGACGCGGGCGCCGGTCCGGGTGCCGATGCCGGGCATGGAGGTCAGGATCTGCGACAGCGGGTGTTCGTCCAGCAGTTCCTGGATCCGCTTCTCCAGGAGCTTGCGCTGGTCGAGGACGGCCCGCAGCGAGCCGGCCAGGCTCGGCACGATCAGCGCGGCCGCCTCGGTACCCGGGACGACCACGGTCTGCTCTACGAAGAGCCTCCCAGCACGCTGGTGGTCCTGCCTCTATCAGCGGTCTACCGATGCCTCCGGCCCGGTGACACCACCCCCCGGATCATGCGAACTACAGGGGGGAACAGTCATGCCGGACCGGAGGCCGGGAGCCCCGTTGCGGGGCCACCAGGAAGGTAACGGGGGCTGGCTCCGGCTGCGGTGGTGTCAGGGGTGGGGGCTATGGTCCGTGCACCCGTTCACCGCTGGAGGGATGAGCCACCGATGGTCCGTGTCACGCCGCCGCGCCCGGTCGACATCGCCACCGTCTTCCCGGAGTTGGCGCCGCTCGCCCGGCAGGCGGTCCGGCTGCATCCGCGCCCGGGCGCACCCGGCGTGCGCGACAGCTCGGTCGGCGGGCCGCTGCTGTGGCCCGCCGGTGAGCCGTGGCCGGTCTGCGCGGGGCCGCACCCGGAGGAGCACGACGGCGGGACCGCGGTGTCCGTCGCCGACGTCCGGCTTCGGCGGGCGCTGTACGGGACGACGGGCCGCACGGCGGAGCAGGACGCGGCGCTGGAGGCCACCTTCGCCGGGCACCCGTGGAGCGGGCGGCCGAACGCGATGCTGCCGGTCGCCCAGCTCTACGCGCGGGACGTACCGCTGCTGCCGTGTCCTGGGGACGCCGATGTGATGCAGGTGTTGTGGTGCCCGCTGGAACACGACCCCCAGTGGGCGCCGGCGCCGAAGGTTCTGTGGCGCTCCTCCGCCTTGGTAGGTGAGTTGCTGACCGCGCCGCCGCTACCCGCCGAGGTCGCCGGGCACGGCGAGTATCTGCCGGAGCCGTGCGTGTTGCACCCCGAGGTGGTGACGGAGTACCCGGCCCCGCTGGAGCTGGCGGACGGCCTCGCGGAGCGCATCGAGGGCTGGTGTGAGGGCTGGTGCGAGCGGGAGTTGGCCGGTACCGACCCGCTGTACCGCAATATCGGGGAGTACCGGGCCTACTACCGGTTCGAGCTGGCGGTGGCCCCCGGGTGGAAGGTCGGCGGCTGGGCCCCGTGTGCCTCCATGGACCCGTACACGGCGTACTGCGAGGAGTGCCGGGCCGTCATGCGGCCGTTGCTGACCATCGACCCCGACGTCGTGGGTGGCGGCGGCTGGGCCCCGTCGAGGACCGGCGCCTCGACTTCGACCTCGGGACAGCCATCGGGCGCGGCAACGTCCTGCAGCTCTACCGCTGCCCGCTCTCCCTGGAACACCCGTGCGTCGAGGTGGTGCAATGACTTCCGTCCCCCGGCCCGGGGCCGGGCGGCCGCGAGCCGGCCGGGGAACTCGGCGGGCGGTGTCCGTCGGGGTCGGTGTCAGGTGGGGTGCGGTGTCAGGTGGGGGCCGGTGTGGTGTGGAACTGGCGGGCGAGGTAGTCGAACCAGGTCCGGTGGAAGGTGGCGGCCAGTCGGGAGGCGGGGGCGATGAGGTCGAAGGCGTGGTAGGCGCCGGGGTAGAGGTGGAGCTCGACGGGGACGCCCTGGGCGCGCAGGCGGGTGGCGTAGCTGAGGTCCTCGTCCCGGAAGCAGTCGAGGTCGCCGACGGTGATGAAGGTGGGCGGCAGGGCTTCGAGGTCGGCGGCGCGGGCGGGGGCCGCGTACGGGCAGACGTCGTCGGTGCCGGCGCGGTCGCCCAGGATCGCCTGCCAGGCCAGGAGGTTGGTCGAGCGGTCCCAGATGCCGATGTCGGTGATCTCGTGGCTCGACGCGGTTCGGTTGCGGTCGTCGAGCATGGGATAGGTCAGTGACTGGAACAGGGGTGTCGCGCCGCCGCGGTCGCGGACCAGGAGGGCGGTGGCCGCCGCGATGCCTCCGCCGCCGCTCTGGCCGGCGATGCCGATGCGGGTGCCGTCCAGGCCCAGGGCGTCCGCCTCGCGGCCGAGCCACTGGTAGGCGGTGAAGCCGTCCTCGGCGGCGCCGGGGGCGGGTGTCTCCGGGGCGAGCCGGTAGTCGACGACGGCGACGGCGCAGCCGAGGCTCGCGCCCAGCCGGGTCAGCCACGGGTCGTCCTGGGCGGCGAAGCCGAGGACCTGTCCGCCGCCGTGGAACCAGAGCAGCACCGGCAGCGGTCCCGGCGCGGCCGTGGGCCGTAGCAGGCGGACCGGTACGTCGGGGCCGTCGGTTCGGCTCGCGAGGTGTTCCTCGATGGTGACCGACGGGTCGGCGGGAAGGCTGTCGGCGGCCGCTTCGGCCTGGGCGCGGAAGGCGGCGCGCGTCGTGGCGAGGTCGGTCAGGTCGAACGCACCGTTGGGGGTCATGGGGACCGCGTCGAGGGCCAGGCTCAGTTCCTGGTCCATCAGTCGGCGGGAATCGGGCATGGGTGTGCCTGCTCTTCGGGGGGACGGTTCGGACGGTTCAGAGGGTTCAGAGGGTTCGGACGGTCAGGCCTGTTCGGACTGGTTCAGGCCGGTTCGGAGGGTTCAGGGGCGGAAGGCATCGATGACGACGATGCCGGTGGGCCCGTACGTCTCCAGGGACTCCAGGACCTCGCTCGCCTCGTGGAGGCCGACGGTGCGCGAGACGATGCGGCCGGGGCTGAGCCGGCCGGCGGCGATCATGTTCAGCATCGTGCCGAAGCGCTGGCCCTGCATGCCGAAGGCGCTCAGGAACTCCAGTTCCTTGACCATCATGACGTCGACCGGCAGCGCGACGTCCCCCTGTTCCGCGGCGGTGGTGTGCCCGAGTTGGAGGTGGCGGCCGCGGGTGCGCAGGGAGAGCACGGAGTTGCGGCAGGCGGCGGCGATGCCGACGGCGTCGACCGACACGTGCGCGCCGCCGCCGGTGAGGGTCTTCACGGCCTCGACGGGGTCGGTCGCGGCCGCGTTGACGGTGTGGACGGCGCCGAGCGCGCGGGCGGCGTCCAGTTTGTCCTGCGTGATGTCGATCGCGATGACGTTGGCGCCGGTCGCCGCGGCGATCTCCACCGTCGACAGTCCCATGCCGCCGCCGGCGCCGTACACCGCGACCCATTCGCCGCCGCGGATCCGCGCCTGGTCGACGACCCCGTGGAAGGCCGTCATGTAGCGGCAGGCCAGCGCGGCGACGTCCACGAAACCGACGCCCTCGGGCACTTCGACCAGGTTGACGTCGGCGAAGCGGACCATGACGTACTCGGCGAAGGCGCCCCAGTAGGAGACCCCGGGCACGAGTGCGTCGACGTGGTCGCAGACGTGCTGGTTGCCGCTGCGGCACATCTCGCACGAGCCCTCGCCGGGGTTCATCGGGAAGATGACGCGGTCGCCCTCCTTCCACCCCCGAACCTCGCGGCCGACCTCCACGACGGTGCCGGCGAACTCGTGGCCGAGGACGAACGGGGCCTCGACCCGCGGTCCGCCCGTCCAGAACTGCCCGGCCCACAGGGCCCAGTCGGTCCGGCAGATCCCGTTCGCCCCGACGCGCACGATCGCGCCGTCCGGCGGGCAGACGGGGTCGGGCACGTCGCGGAGGACGAGCGGCTTGCGGAGTTCCTCGATGACTGCGGCGCGCATGGCGCGGCCTCCTCGTGCTGGGGGGGAGAAGTTGCGGGAAGCGGTGGCGAGTTGGGGGAAGCGGGGGTGAGTCGGGGGGAATCGGGGAGCGATCGCCCGAACGTCAAAAGTCCACCGGTTCAAGCGGTGGACCTGAAAGCTAGCCGTTTGCCCGAAAACATGTCAACCGCATAAAGTGGTGGACATGGAGAGCAGTGTGGAGGACACGGGCGGCAAGGACGGCGGCCGCGAGGGACGCCAGCGCGCCAAGACCGACTTCCGCTTCGACGACGCCCGGCTGTGCTTCGCCTTCGCCGGCACCCTGGCCGACCGCGGCACCGGCACGCCCTTCGAACGGCTGGCCCGGCCCGAGGACTTGAGCCGCTGGGCCGTGCAGAGCGCCTGCACGACAGCCGCGCCGCCCTGCACCGAAGCCGACCTGGACCACGCCGGGCAGCTGCGCGAGGCGATCCAGCGAACCGGCCGCGCCCTGGCGGACGCCGTCCCGCCCTCCCCCGCGGACATCGCGCTCGTCAACCGCGCCGCCGCCGAGCCGCCCCCGAGGCCCGAACTCGCCCCCGACGCGGCCACCGTGCGCCGGCACGGCGACTCGATCGCGGCGGTGCTCTCGATGGTCGCCCGGGACCTGATCGCCCTCTGCGCCTCGGAGCACCGCACCCGCGTCCGTGTCTGCGGCAACCCCGGCTGCGGCGCCCTCTTCGTCGACACCTCCCGCGCGGGCGCCCGCCGTTGGTGCTCGATGAAGACCTGCGGCGCCCTCGTCAAGAAGCGCGCCTACCGGGCGAGACTGCACACGCCCGCCGACGACGCCTGACCGGGGCTCCCAGGCCGCCGCCGCGCTCCGGAGCTGCCCGGCGGCGGCGCCGGGGCGTACCGGCCCGCCGCCCATCTCGCGTACACCGCGGGCACGGGCTACCAGCGGCGCCGGCTGCGGGCGTTCGCGATCGACGCGTCCACGATGCCAGACGGCCCTGCCGCTCCTTCGCAGGAGTGGCAGGGCCGTCTGGCATCATCGGCGAGGCTACGAAGCTACGAAGTCGTCGGGATGCAGTCGTGGCAATAGCCCATGACGCCCAGCGGATTGATCTTCCAGTACGAGTTCCACAGGGCGGTGCCGGTCCTGGGCCCGACAACGCCGTCGATGTCAAGGCCGTTGCCGTACACGCGCTGGAAGTCCTCGACCGTGCTCTTCGCGTCCGCCCCGAAGCCGCCGTCCACGGCGATCCTGTGGCCGAGGCCGACACCGTTCAGGAAGGCCTGGACACACGAAACCGCGGGTCCGTGCGACCCCTTCTGCACACAAGGGGCGCTGGTGGAGGCCTCGGCCGTTCCGCTGAGGCCGATGACCACGGACAGCGACAGCGTCAGGCCCGCAGCGATCCGTGCTATTGCGCGCGTGCTCTCAGTCGCCACGGACGCGGCTCCTTGAGCGGGGCCGCCGGCCTACCGAACGGCGTGCACGCGCCGGCGCTCCGCCGCCGCAGGTTGAACGCCCGCAACTTGGACGGCCTGAGGACCTGCCCCCCGGGGGCTGGTCCTCAGGCCGGCGGGAGCGGCCGTTCACGCGCCCGTGGGTGGTGGGGCCGCGTCCGGGGTGCGAGGGGAGTTGAAGGTGAAGGCGCGTGGGGAGGGGCCGTTCTGGCGCAGGTCGGCCAGTCGTTCCAGGGCCTCGTCGACGTCCGGCAGGTGTCCGGCCGGGACCCACCACAGGACCAGGTGCGCCTCGACGTTGCGTTCGAACCACTCGCGCCGGCGCCGCATCGCCTCCAGGTGCCCGCTGCGGTAGGTGAACTCCCACAGCGCCTCCTGGCTCTCCCAGACCGACATGTTGACGATGACGTCCTCGCCCGCCGGGCGCAGGGCGCTCGCGTCGTCCGTCCCGTCCGCGGTGAGCCGCCAGACGAAGCCGGGGGCGGTGTCGGCGGCAGCGTTGATCGGGGAGACCATCTCGACGAACGGCGCGATGCGCGGGTCGTCGACGGGGTGGCGGAGCGTGGCAACGTTGAACTGGGCGAGGTGGTGGGAGGTCATGGCGCCATCCCAGCACGGGCCTTCTTTCTATGTCAATCAGTATTGTTTTTAGAAGGCTCGACTACCACGCAGCACTCCCCCGGCCGGGCGTCCATCCGGGCACGGAGGGTGCCGTCCGCGCCGAGAAGTCCCTCCAGGAGGGCGAGGTTCATGCCGCAGACCAGGGGCGGGAAGCGCTCGGCGACGGAGTGGAAGGGGCAGTTGCGCATGCGGACGGCCCCCTCCTCCAGGCGGGGTTCGTACCCGCGGGCGGCCAGCAGCGCGACGGCCTCGTCGAGTCCCCCGCAGGGCGCGGCCGCTTCGCGCTCGGCCTCCCCCCTCCGCCGCGCGGCTGCGCGCAGCCCGTCGTCCAACCCGGCCCGCTCGGCGGCCTCGGCGAGCAGTTCGGCGGCCGTCCGGTAGTCGCGCGCGGGCAGCGACACCCCCAGCTCGGCGCGCGTGCGCGTGTACACCTTCGCCGGCCGCCCCGCCCCCGGCCCCGACCGCCCGGTGAGCCTGCGACTGCCGCTCTCCAGCAGCCCGGCCTCGACCAGCTTCTCCAGGTGGTGCGCCGCCAGTGTCCGCGCCACCCCGACGGCCTCCGCCGCCTCGTTCCGGCCCACCTCGCGGCCCTGGGCCGACACGTACTCGTAGAGGCGGCGGCGCACGGGGTCGTGCAGGGCGGCGATCGCTTCGATGTGCTCCATGCGGCCATTCTAGGAACAATGGCCATTGGAGATAGAGGGGCTGGTCGCAGGGGCCGGCGGGCCCGGGCGAACGCACCCGGCGCGCCGACGCGGGCACAGGCACGGGCACGGCAGTCGGCGACGAGGCTGCGGAGGCTGCTGTCGATCAGGACGGTCCGGATGCGTCCGTCGGGCCCGGTTCGTCCTCGCCGAACAGGTCGCGCAGGAAGCGCTCGGGCCGGTTCACGAAGGCGCGGGTCAGCGTGACGGGCTCGGCTTGGTCGTATCCCACCTGCTCGATGGTGCCGTCGGCTTCGAGTTGCAGGATCCGGGCGCCGGGGAGGGCGAGCAGGATCGGCGAGTGCGTCGCGATCACGAACTGGCTTCCCTGGGTGATGAGTTCGCGCATTCTGACCATCAGGGCCAGGCAGCCCTGCACGGAGAGCGCCGCCTCCGGCTCGTCGAGGACGTAGAGGCCGTTCGGCCCGAAGCGGTGGAGCGCGAGGTCCAGGAACGACTGGCCGTGGGAGCGTTCGTGCGGGGAGCGGCCGCCGTAGGCGGGCAGCAGCGGGGTCGGGCCTTCGCGGTCCAGGCGTTCGATCTCGGTGGCGACGTTGTAGAAGCTCTCCGCGCGCAGGAAGTATCCGGTGCGCGGGCGCCGGTTCCAGCGCAGCACCAGGTGCTCCCCCAGGACGGACTCGCTGGAGCGGGTGGCGAAGCGGAAGGACTTCGACCCGCCCTCGGCGTTGAACCCGGCGGCCGTGGCGATCGCCTCGATCAGGGTGGACTTGCCCGAGCCGTTGTCGCCGACCAGGAACGTCGCCCCGGGCGCGAACTCGATCCGCCCCGACTCGGCGAGGCGGGCGACCACGGGCAGGTCGAACGGGTAGCCGCCGGCCTCGGGGCCCGGTTCGACCTGGACGTGACGCAGGAACCCCGGGGCGAAGACACTCATCGAACGATCGTAGGCCGGGGCACCGACACCGGCCGCCGGGCGGCGGGGTCGGCCCTCGCCGCCCGGTGCAGCGGGAGACGAGGGGCCGGGCCGCATGTGCCCCGGCTACGTCGCGGGCTCGGCCGTGGCCTTCGCCGTCGCCGCACGCCAGGTGGCGATGGTGGCGGCCGCCTTGGTCTCGAAGTCCGGGTCGCGCCAGGCGCCCGGCATGCCGATCGCCGCCGGCAGCTTGAAGTCGCCGTCACGTCCTGCCCCGATCCTCGTACCCCCTGTGGGCTTGCCGTTCGCGCGCCGAACCCTGGAGGCGCGCACCGCCGCCGTACCAGCGACGACCGGGTGGAGGCGTCGGGTGGAAGCCGGACCAGTGGCTCCGTATCCGTACGGAGGCGGCCCGGCTACGGTGTTGCCCGGCCGGCGACGAACTCGTCCCGGGTGGCGATGGTGTCCGCCGGGGGCACCGTGTCGGCCGGAACGGCTCCGAAGGGCTCCCCGTTCCCGGGCGGCCGCGCCCATGGGCGAGTGGTGAACGTGTGTAGTCGCCCGTTCATGATCGCGTGGCGTGGCAGGTGGACTCCGAACTCACCGGACACGGCCTCCAGCAGCGGGCGCTCCGCGGCGGTGACCTCCTCCCCCTCGCCGAAGAACCGGTCCGGGTCCAGCGCCGGTGGCGTCCGCCCGGTACGGTGCAGTTCCCCGTCCGCGTACGTGAAGGCGTACTGCTCGACGCCGTCCTGTGCCACGGAGAGATGGAAGAAGGGCCGCCCGTGCCCGCTTCTCAGGCCGCCCCACCCGACCACCGCGCGGGTACCCTCGCCGGCTGCCGCTGCGGCCGGGGAGACGAACCGCCGCAGGTCGAAGTACGCGACGTCGTCCTCGAAGGCGAAGCTCCAACAGGGACCGGCCCGACCGACCGCCGCCAGGGCCGTGTCGTCGACGTACGGGACGGCCCCCGGTCCGCGGGACGCGAAGCCGCGTGCTTCGTCGCGGGTCATGGGCCGGTTCAGCACCGTCCCGTCGCCGTCCGCGAGGCGCCCCGGCAGGTCCGCCGGTGCCACTCCCTCGACCAGGACGAAGCGGTAGGACGTGGGGATGCCGGGGGTGTCCGGGTCCGCGAGCCATGCCAGGTCGCCCGGGTCGCGGTCGGCCGAGCGGCCCGGTGCCTCGCCCGCCTGTCCGCCCCTGGGGGTGGACAGCAGCTCGCAGCCCCGCTCCGGGGTCAGCAGCGGCCCGAGCAGGGGGTCGGCCACCCATCCCAGCGGCGCCAAGTGGTCGGGTCCCGATGGCTGCCACGCCGGCAGGGCGTCCGTCAGAATCCGCCACGCCCCGTCGGTGTCGCCCCACCGCGCCGACTCCCTCGCCCGTTCGACCGCCTCCCCGAACGGTCCGGCCGCCGTGTACCGGTACGTGCCGTTGCGCACCCGCTCCAGCGTCGCAAACGCCAGCGACACCACCTCCCGCCCGGCTCCCCGAAGGTGGAACAGCAGGGCGGAGTCGTCCCTGTGCCCGCGGACCACGTGCTCGGCGGCCAGCACCGGGAGCAGTTCGGGCGCGTAACGCGGGTCGGCCGCCATGCCGTCGAAGTACACCATGTACGTGCGTCCGAGCAGGCGACGCATCTGGTCCCCCAGTGCGGCGGCCCGCGGCCTGCCGTACCCCTTCGCCTCGTCCAGCACGTGCCCGGCCCGTTCCCAGTCGCCGCGCAGCGCCTCCAGGCGGGCCCGCTCCACCCGCGTGTCCAGCTCCCGCGTCAGGTCGTTGGCGAACTCCGGTCCCCCGTCGGTGCGGCCTGCCCGCAGGCAGTGGAACTCTCGGTGCATGTCCCGCATGAAGTCGGCGAAGTTCGCGTACCGTTCGGGCGGCGCGGCCCGCCAGCTCGCCCACGTGTACACAGCCCACTCGCCGTCGTCATCCACGTCCCCGGGATCCAGCAGGACGTGGGTCATGTCGGACTCGACATCGAGCTGGAGCCCTCGCCGCCAGATGCCCGCCCCCCGCCGCTCGGCGTCCGTGGCGTCGTCGTCCAGGCGCTCCTCGAAGATGTCCGCGAGTGCGGACTCGTTGTCGTGCCAGCGCGCGTCCGCCGTCCCCGCCAGCAGGCCGATGAACCCGCCGGCGTTCCGCCATCCGTCGCTGACCTCGAGGAACTCCCGGTACGACGGGGGCATCCGACGGCCGAGGCGCTCCTCCATGGCGACGATCCGCTCCTCGGAGGCCGACGGGAACCCGAGCCAGCGAGCCCGCCGGGCCGTTTCGTCCTCCTCGCGTCGTGTCCCGCCATCGGCCAGGGAGTCCGACCACTCCCCGCTCCATCCGAGCAGGAACGGCCGCCAGTCGAGCGGTGTCGTGTGCGTCATGCGCCCGATGCTGTCAGCCGCCGCTGACACCGTTCCGTACCGTCCCTGACGGGGGCGCAGCGGCTCTCCTCGCTCCGCCCCGCCTGGGGCGGGCAGTCGGCGCGGGCCACGCCGGCCTGCTCCGGGCCGGGCGGTTCCGTGCCCTCGGGACGGTGCCGGACAGGCGGACGTGTCCGAGGGGTGCCCGAGGGGGTGCCCAGGAGAGTGGCGCGGGCGCAGCTGCCTTTCCTAGGATCCGGCTTCGGCCCGGCGCAGGGCCTTCGAGGGGTCCGCCGACGGCGGTCCGTCGGCCGGCGGCCGTGCGCCTTGGCGGCGCGCCCGCGGCGCATGTGTCGTATGGGGAGAGCAGAGCAGATGTTCCAGCAGACCGTCCGCACGGCCGCCGCCGCACGGCGGGGAGCGCGTGTGCACCGGCCCTCCGGGCGGGGCGTACGGGAGTCGGGTTCCGTGCCGCTCTCGGTCCTGCGGCCCGGGGTCGCCCTGCGCGGCCGCGGGCTCGACCCGGAGCACGTCGGGTTCCTGGCCTCGCTCGACGAAGCTCTGCCCCCCGTACTGGTGCGCCGTGCGGACCTGCGGGTCATCGACGGGATGCACCGCGTCGAGGCCGCGCGGCAGCGGGGGCGGGCGTTCATCGACGTGGAGTTCTTCGACGGCACGGCCCACGAGGCCTTCCTGCTCGCGGTCGAGGCCAATGCCCGGCACGGCCTGCCGCTCTCACCGGCCGACCGGCGCGCTGCGGTCGAGCGGATCCTCGTGACCCATCCGCAACTGTCCGACCGTGCGATCGCCAGGCTGTCGGGCCTCGGTGCCAAGGCGGTGGCGTCCGCGCGACGCCGTGCAACTGCCGCCTCGCCGCAGTTGCACACCCAGCCGGCGGCCCGGATCGGGCTCGACGGTCGCACCAGGGCCCTCGACGCCACCCAAGGGCGGCTGCGGGCGGCCGACCTGATGGCCGAGGACCCGCAGGCATCGCTGCGCACGGTCGCGCGGCTCGCGGGCATCTCACCCGGGACGGTCGCCGACGTCCGCAGGCGTCTCGGCAACGGGGAGGGGCCCGTGACGGTTCCGGCGGTGGTTCGCGGAGCGGGACGGCCTCCGGCCGCGTCGTCGGCCGGGGCCGGAGTTGCCGGTCCTCCCGATCGGTCGACCCCCGGCGCCCGGGTTCCGGCGACGACGGCCACGGCCACGGCCGTGACGGTCCCCGTCACGACGCCGCCTCCGCCGCACGCCGACGGCCACGGGCGGGGAGCGGCCCTGCCGGGGCCCAGGGCGAACCTGCTCGTCGAGAGGCTCTCCCGCGATCCCTCGCCCGTCCTCAAGGAGGACGGCCGCAGGCTCCTGTGGCTGCTGCACCGGAGCGCCGCCGCCGACTGGCCGAGTCTGTTCGCTGCCGTGCCACCGCACTGCGGGGGCCAGGTCCAGCGCCTCGCGCGCCGGTACGCCGCCGAGTGGCTGGAGTTCGCCCGGCAGTTGGAGGCGCGCGAGGCGGCGGCGCAGGAGGGGACCAGGGCCTCCCGGGCTACTTGAGGCCTTCGGCGACCCGGACGAGCTCCTGGTCGGTGAGGGCGACGGGCGCACCGGTGGAGACGGTGAACGTGTAGGTGCCGTCGTACCAGCTCAGCGACCGGGGCCCGAGGTTCGGGTCGGCGCTGGTGAAGGCCGCCGGATGCCCCTTGACCGTGGTCGTGGCGGTGGGCCGGTCGGTCGGTGCGGGGTCGGCGCCGCCCCTGCTCTGGCGGATGATCAGGGAGGCCCCGGCCCTGGGTTCGGTGCCGACGTGGTAGCCCGTGGCCCAGTTCGGCCGGTCCTCGGGGAACGGGGCCAGGCCGGGGATCTGGGCGATCTGGTCCTCCGGGTAGGGGAAGTACTGGTCGGGGAGGTACGTCGGCAGGGCGAGGTCGCGGCCGTCGAAGTGGATGACGGGGCGACCGGTGACCGCGTCGATCAGCGGCTTGTCCCCGAGAGGTGCCTTCAGCCGGGCCGTGATGCGCGCGTAGCCGCCCATGGGGTCGCAGAGCCCCGGCGGGTCGGTGACCGGGACCGTGTGCCGGACCGAGACCCTCACCTTGTCCGGCAGCTCACGGACCACGAGTTCCGGCCGCGACTCGCAGCCCCAGCCGACGCTGAGGGTGAGGGTGCGTCCGTCCGCACTCGCCAGCAACTGGCCAGTGGCCGCGCCCTCGTGCACCCGCGCGCCGGGGGACCCGGTCGCCCATGTGGTCAGCGCGACCGCACCGCCTGCCACCCCCGCCGCCACGATGACCGGCCACCCGCGCCGCCCCGGGCGCGTCCCGCGACGGCTGCCCGCCTGCCCCATGATTCCTCCCGATGTCGAGGGGAATGGTTCCCCTTTCGGCCGGGAGAGTCAAAGAATTCGGGCCGACCGCGCCCCGGTCCGGATCGGGGGGATTCCCGGCGGCACGGGTGAAGAATCGATGGAGGGGCCCTGTTCACGCCCGAAAAGATCGCATTCGATCTACTTGGGTGAAAGGCGTGCCTTCGATTTCCCCATCATTCGGCCTAGGTTCCGTGCAGCGGGCCGCAAGTGGCCTCGCACCGCATTCCCGAGGAGCCCTGTGAAGCATGTAAAGCACTGGAAGAATTCCGGCCGGACGCGTCTGCTGGTGGCAACGGCCCTGCTGTCCACCGTGCCGGCCACGGTCCCGGCCCTGGCCGCCCCGGGCGGCGGCGCGCCGGACGTTCCCCGTCCGGCCCAGGCCCGCGGTACGGACCGGCCCGCGCCGGTTCCGGCCTCGGGTGAGGAGGCGCTGACGGGCAAGGTCGCCCCCGGGATCATCGAGCTGATGAGGAGACAGGAGGTCCTCGACCGGGCCGTGGAGCTGATCACCGGTGGACGGGAGGAGTTCGAGCGCGACCGGATACCGGGCTTCTCCGAGGTGGAGGTCGACCCGGCGGCCAACCGCGTCCTGCTCCACTGGAAGGGAGACCTGCCGCAGCCGGTGGCCGCCGTGATCCGCGACCTGCCGGACGGGGTGAAGGTCGAGGTGCTCCCGGCCAAGTACTCCAAGGCGGAACTGCACGCGGCCCGGGCCAGGCTCGTGCCCGACGGCACGCCCTTGGTCCTCACCGCCGACAGGCCCAGCCACATCAGCAGCATCGGCCCGTCTCTGGACGGCAGCGGCCTCGACCTCGGCTACGAGCCCGAGGACGAACGGGCCAGGGGCGCGCACTCCGCGTCCGCCCCGCTCTCGGACGAGGAACTGACGCCCCGGATCGAATCCCTCGCGTCGGCCCTGGCCGGCGTGGAGGTCCACGCCCGGCGGGAAGCCCAGGTCATCGACCTGACCCGGGGAGAGGACGGATCCCCCTGGCACGGCGGCGCCGGCGTCGAGACCCCGGGCGGCACGATCTGCTCGACCGGCTTCGGGGTGTACGGCGCCAATTCCAGGGACCTGGTCACCACCGCCTGGCACTGCGGCGAGGGAAACTACCGGACCTGGTACAGCAGGCAACCCATGGGCAACGCCTCGAAGAAGGACGGGAACGCCTCCGACGACACCATCGGAATCGCCCCGCACACGGGAAGATCGGGTGCCTACGTTTACGACGGCCCCTGGAACGAGAGCACCGGTTACGCCAAACCCGTCGCCGGATACGGTGGCAACAACGTGGGCGATTACGTCTGCCATTCCGCAGCCAACTCCGGCGTCCACTGCGGTCTCCGCGTCCAGGAGGTGGACCGGCATGTCGTGGGGCCGAACAAGGTCCTGCGCAAGTTCGCCGACAAGGTCGTCCAGACCGACCCCAACGAGATCGCCGCCGCGAACGGCGACTCGGGCGGCCCGGTGTTCGCCCTGACCGACGGCGGGAGGAAGGACCAGGCCCGAGGGACCATCACGTCCCTGGAGAACGAAATGAACTGCAACGGACGCAAGCTGTCCGACGGCGGCTACCGCCCCCCGTGGTGCTTCAAGGCGATGTGGTACGTCCCCATCTCCCAGACCCTGGCCGACATGGGCTGGACCCTCAGGACGAGCTGATCCGGCTCCGGGCCCGGACCCGGCGGGAGTGGTGACGCCGGGTGGCAGGATGTCGATGCGACGAGTCGCTTCCGCCGATCGCGCCGACCCGCTTCCCGACCCAGGATGAAGGGCAGGACCGGCCGCGTGGCCGCCGGACGGAAAGGTTCTCCGTGCGCTTCCTCGACTCCTCCTCCTTCACCGCCGAACGCCCGTGGGGCGCGCTCGACCTCGCGGAGCTGGACGACGCGACCGTGCGCCTGCACTGGACCGACCGGCCCTACCGCTGGCACGTCAACGACGGACCGGAGGTGTTCGTCGTCCTCGACGGCGCCGTCGACATGCACTACCGCGTCGACGGCACCGAGCGGGTCGAGCACCTCACACCGGGCCAGGTGTGCTGCGTGGAGCCCGGGGACGAACACGTCGCCCGCCCTGCCCCCGAGGCCCGCATCCTGGTCGTCGAGCGGCGGGGCAGCGACTGACCGTCACCGACGCCGCGTCGCGGCGACACCGCACGCGACTCCGGCACACCGGCAGGGGTGTCACACGGGAACGGGTTGCGTGCGGTCGGCGCGGGCGGGTCGGGCGGGGAGTGAGTGGGACTGCGATTCGGCCGCCCGGAGGCCGGCCTGGTCGCACAGGGCGCCGATGCGCGCGGCCGCGGTCGGGTGACCGGGCCGGTCAGGGCCGCCGCGGGGTCGTCGCAGAGGGCCAGGACGGCGGCCTCGGCCTGGCGGCCCCTCGGCCGAAGGGCGAGCGAGGGGCCGGGGCGCATGTGCCCGGCTACGTCGCGGGCCCGGCCGTCGCCGTCGCCGTCGCCGCGCGCCAGGTGGCGATGACGTCGGCCGCCTTGGTCTCGAAGTCCAGGTCGCGCCAGGCGCCCGGCATGCCGATCACCGCCGGCAGCTTGAAGTCGCCGTGCTCGCGGTGGGTGACCCGCACGACGTCCCCGGAGTCGGGGCGGTTGCGGTTCTTCCCGACTGCGACGTTGGTGACGTCCGCCCAGGCGAACCGCTTGCGGGAGCCCAGGGCCCCGGTCCACCAGATCTCGCGCTCGTCGAAGCTCACACTGATGAAGGCGCCCCTCACCTGGAGGAGCCCACCGATGATCAGGAGAGCGCCGAAAGCCACGACGATGACGGTCCGGAGGTCCGCCGGGACGGACGAAGCGCGGTGGAGAAGGTAGGCGCCACCGGCCAGGAAGAGCGTCGAGAAGATCCACTGACGGCGTATCTGTGCCGGGTGGAGACGGTAGGTCACGTGTTTCACCAGCGGATCTTGGCAGGTCGGACGCATCTGAGGAAGCGTCACCGTCGCCCCCTGCCGTAGCCGAGGTCGGCCGGCCCGAGGCCGTGCTCCCGGCTACGGCTTCGCCTTGCCGGCGACGAACTCGTCCCAGGTGGCGACGGTGTCGGCCGGGGGCGCCGTGATGGCCGGGACGGCGCCGAAGTCGGAGTATTCCTCGACGACCTCGCTCCGGCCCTTGCTGCCGGTGGTGACCTGCTGCGACTTCAGCACCAGGTCGTCCTTGCCGACCCACATGTCGAGGTCCGCCGAGGTCTCGCCCCGCCGCTTGGCCAACTGGACGTAGTAGTCGCGCACCTCGTCCTTGATGGCGGGCCCGGTGTAGTGGGCCAGCTCGTCGAAGACCACCGTGCCGCGGTAGTGGTCGGCCGGCCGGCCGCCCACCTGCTCCTCGCCGACCCAGGAGGTGGACCCGGTCGAGGCGAGCGAGCCCGCGATCTCGTTGACGAACCCCGCCGCCCGTGCGCTGCCGGGGCTGCCGGCCGTCTTCTGGTCCATCCGGTACCAGCTCTTGCCCGGGACGTGGTCCGACTTCATGTAGATGCCGTCGCCGGTGGCGATGATGTGGTTGAAGCCGCTGGGGTTGTCCTCGGACTTCTCCCCCCAGGACTTGATGGCCGAGGCGTACGGCTGCTGCTGGAAGAACATCTCGGACCTGTCGGATCCGCCCCCGCCCGTCTGGACCGTCTTGTAGGAGGCCTGTTCCGCGGTCTTCCTGGCCGCGGCCATCAGCACGGTCCGGGCGTCGGTCCGGGCGTCGGCCCGCTTCGTCGCCGCCTCGGTCCCGCTCCGGGCCGCATCGCCGCCGTGGGGCTCCCCACCGCCGTGCGACTCCCCGCCGCAGCCTGCCAGCGCCAGCGCGAGCACCGCCCCCGCGGCCGCCGCCACGACGCCCCTCCTCATCACCCGCACAGCTCTGATTCCTCCTCGGTCGTTTCGACCTGCATGACCATGGTTGTTGCCCGGGCCGGGCCGGACCGCCGACGATCTCGAGCGTCCGCCTCCCGAAGCACCACCCGCCCGCGCAGGGCGGGCCGCTCCACCCGCGAAACGGCGGGCGACCCCGGGTTAAGGTCAGTTTGACGATAACATCCTTCGTCCCCGGACCGACAACCGCTGCCCCGGCGGCCCCGGCGCGGGCGAGCACCTCCCCCACCCCGAGCCGCCCGTCAGGCCTGCCCGCAGCGGAAAGGCCTGACGGCCGACCAGGCCGACGGCCGGGCAGCAGCGGCGCGGCGGTCGCAGCCGCCGGACAGCGCTGGGCGGCGGCACCGCGTCGGGTGAGCCCTCTTGAAGGCCCCGGGCACCTGTCCCCTACGGTGTCCGTGATCACCGTGGTCGAACAGCCGGCGGGGTGTGTCAGACCGGGGGATCGATCATGTACTTCAGCCTGCTCGGCCCGCTTCTCGTCCGTATCGGTGGCCAGGAGCGGGCGGTCGGCGGCGCCAAGGTCCGCACGCTGCTCGCGGTGCTCCTGCTGGAGCCCGACCGGCCCGTGCCGTCGGACCGGCTCAGGACCGCCCTGTGGGGCGACAGCCCGCCGGCCTCCGCGAGTGCCTCGCTGCACAACATGCTGGCCCGTCTGCGCGCGCAGCTGGGCGACGAGCGCGGCGAACGCCTGCGTTCCACCCCGCTCGGCTACGTCCTGGAGGTCGCCGCGGGCGAGGTGGACGCCCGGGTCTTCGACCTCGGTGTCCGGCGGGCCCGCGAGGCGCTGTTGCGGGAGGACTGGGACGCCGTGCGGGAGGAGTCGGCGGCGGCGCTCGCCTTGTGGCGCGGCGTTCCGCTGGGCGAGTTCCCGGACCTTCCCGAGGCGCAGGTTCCGCGTCGCCAGTGGCAGGAGGCCCGGCTGGAGGCCCTGGAGTGGCGCATCGAGGCGGAGCTGCGCCTCGGTCATGTCCGGGGGCTGGTGCCCGGACTGACCGCGCTGGCGAACAAGCACCCGCTGCACGAGGCCTTCCACGCCCAGCTGATGCGCGCCCTGCACCGCCTCGGACAGCGTTCCGAGGCCCTCGCCGTCCACCAGCGGCTGCGCCGCGCCTTGGCCGAGGAGCTCGGCATCGGGCCCGGGCTCGCCGTCCGGACGGCGCATGAGCGGGTCCTGCGCGACGAGGACGAGTACGGGGAACGCGCGGGCGGGGAGGGCCGCGCGGGCGGTGCGGAACACGGCGGACGCGGCGGGGGCGGGGAGCCCGGCGCCACCGGGCGGCCCGTGAGAACCGTCCGCCCGCAGGCCCAACTCCCCGCCGCCCTGGCCGACTTCACCGGCCGCGAGGGCGACCTGCGAGCCCTGACCGAGTTCCTCGCGGCCGAGCCCGCCGGCACCCTCCCCCGGGTCGCGGTCGTCTCCGGCATGGGCGGCATCGGCAAGACCGCTCTCGCCGTCCAGGCCGCCCACACCCACTTCCGCCGGGTCCTCGAAGCCTGCCGGGCCCGCGGCAACCTGACGCACGTCGCCGTGACGCTGGCCAACATCGGCGACTGCCTGGTCGGACTGGGCCGGCAGGAGGACGCCTTCGCCGCTCTCGACGAGTCGCTGGCGATCCGCCGCGGCTTGGGGGACATGAGCGGCATCGCCGACTGCCTGATCATCACCGGCCGGGCCCACGCCCACTTCGGCTGGCTCCCGCAGGCCCGTGCCTGCTTCGAGCAGGCGGCCGGGATCAGCCGGGACCACTCCATCCCCGCCCTGCTCCGGCGGAGCCTCGACGGCCTCGAACAGCTCCGGGGCGTGCGGCGCTGAACGTGCCGGTGCCGCCCGGGGGCCCGGGCGGCACGCGCGGCACGTACGGTCGGCCGCGCGGCGCGGGGCACGTACGGTCAGCCGGTGGGCACTCCGCCGGCCACCTGGCCGAGGCCGGTCCAGCCCCCGCGGCCGTCACCGCCGTTCCAGGCGTAGACGAGAGCGGCGTTGGACGGCGGGTCGGTGCGGATGTAGTCCGCGTTGCCGCCGCCGTCGAAGTCGGCGAACTGCACCCGGCTCTGGTCCGTGGTGAGCCCGCTGGCGGCCTGGCCGATGCCCAGCCAGCCGCCGCTGGCGTCGCCGCCGCGGTTCAGCCAGATCCGTACGGCGCCGCTGGGGTCGATGACGGCGTAGTCGGCCCTGCCGTCGCCGTCGAAGTCGGCCAGGCGCACCCGGCTCTGGTCGGTGGTCAGACCGCTCGCGACGGTCCCGAGGTCCTGCCAACTCCCCTGACCTGCGGTGAACTTGTTGAGGTAGGCGTGCACGGAGCCGTCGGGGTTGATCACCTCGTAGTAGGCCTTGCCGTCCCCGTCGAAGTCGGCCAGGCGCACCCTGGTCGGGTCGGTGGTCAGACCGGTGGCGACGACCCCGATGTCCTGCCAACTCCCCTGGCCGCCGGTGTACTTGTTCAGGTAGACGCGGACCGAGCCGTCCGGGTTGATCACCTCGTAGTCCGCCTTGCCGTCCCCGTCGAAGTCGGCCAGGCGCACCCGGGCCGGGTCGGTGGTCACACCGGTGGCGACCTGGCCGAGCGACTGCCAACCGCCGCGCCCGTCACCGCCCTTGTTCAGCCAGACGTCGACCGCGCCGTCGGCGCCGATGGTGAGGTAGTCGGCCTTGCCGTCCCCGTCGAAGTCGGCGTACCGGACGCGGCCGAGGCCGCCCGACTCGCTGGCGGTGTCGGAGGCCACGGATGCCCGCGCCGCACCGTCGGAGAACGCCTGGTCCAGCCCGCCGTAGAAGGCCTGCGCGATCCGCCGGTAGCCGCTGTCGTTGGGGTGGAGGCGGTCGGACATCTCGGCGGGGCCCAGGGCGGGCGGGTCCACGTACCGGAAGGAGTTCCCGGCCTGGGCCTCGACGGCCTGCAGCTGGCGGACCCGGTCGTTGTAGACGGCCGGGGACTCCTGGAGGCCCTGGGTGGTGGGGATCACGCCCTCCATGACCACGGCGGTGCCGGGCCGGTCCGCGTAGATCCGGTCGAGGAGGGCCTTGAGGCGCTCGGGCGCGTGCGCCGGGTCGGCGCCGCGGTCGAGGTCGTTGACGCCGATGTGCAGCAGGACGACGTCCGGGTGCGCGGCGGCGAGCCACTGGTCGATGCCGGCGCGCAGGTCGTCGACCATGTCGCCGGAGTGGCCCTCGTGGGCGAGGTCGGGCAGCTGCCCGCCGGCCTGGGAGCCCACGAACCGTACCGTGTAACGGGATTGGCCGGCGACGAGGCTCCACAGCGGGGCCCGGTAGGACGAGCCGGTGGCGCTGCCGGCGCCCGCGGTGATCGAGTCGCCGAGCGGCATCACGCGCAGCGAGGGTAAGGCGGTAGTGGTGGTAGTGGTGGTGGCCGGCGTGGCGGCGTGGGCGGCCGGTGCGGCGGCGTGGGCGGCCGGTGCGGCGGCTGCGGCGAGCAGGGTGCTCAGGCCGAGGGCCAGGATGCGTTTCAAGGTCTCCCCCATGACGTGCGGTCGTTCGGTTGCGGAGGGGGGGGCGGGGTGGGGTACGGCGAGCCCCCGGGGCCCGGGGGAGGCGGGCCGGCGGCCGGGGACCGGGGCCGGCGCGCGGGGGGGCGGTGACC
>NZ_JBHYGR010000057.1:48269-54082 GCF_042738155.1 Kitasatospora sp. NPDC059088
CTGGTGAGGTCTCTGTCTCACCCGTGCTTGGTCGTGGGCTGGGTCTGGGGGGGGTGAGTGTGTGGCCTGGGCGCCGCCCCCTCGGGCGCCGGCGACGGGTGGCCGGCGCCGGTCACGGGCGTCAGGCGCCGGTGGCGACCTGCCCGAGGTTGGTCCAGTTGCTGCCGCCGTCGTAGCGGTAGACGTTGACCGAGTTGTTCGGGTTGGTGGTGATGTAGTCGGCCCGGTTGTCGCCGGTGAAGTCGGCGAGGACGACGGCGTTCTGGTTGGTGGTGACGCCGGTGGCGATCTGCCCCATGGCGGACCACCGGCCGTGGCCGTCGACGTTGCGGTACGCGGTGAGCGAGCCGTTGCCGTTGATGACGGTGTAGTCGGCCTTGCCGTCGCCGTCGAGGTCGGCGAAGCGTACCCTGCTCTGGTCGGTGGTCAGGCCGGTGGCGGAGATGCCGATGTTCTGCCAGCCGCCGCCGGTGTCGCCGCCGCGGTTGAGGTAGGTGGTGACCGAGCCGTCCGGGTTGATGACGTTGTAGTCCGCCCGGCCGTCGCCGTCGATGTCCGCGAAGCGCACCCGGCTGAGGTCGGTGGTCACGCCGGTGGCGACGGTGCCCATGTCCTGCCAGCCGCCGCCGGTGTCGCCGCCGCGGTTGAGGTAGACGTGCACCGAGCCGTCCGGGTTGACGGCGATGTAGTCGGGCAGCCCGTCGCCGTCGAAGTCGGCGAAGCGCACGCGGTTGGGGTCCGCGGTGATGCCGGCGGCGACCTGGACGGGCGAACCCCAGTCGCCGCGGCCGTCGCCGCCGTTGTTCTGCCAGACCGTGACGGCGCCGGTGGCGCCAATGGTGATGTAGTCGTCCTTGCCCCGGCCCCAGAAGTCCGCCCACTTCACGCGGCCGTTGCCGGCCTCGGTGCCCTTGTGGTGGTCCCAGTGCGTCCTGATCATGCGCCACTGGGCGTCATCGCCCTGGAAGCCGGTCCTGCAGACGGGGTTGCCCTGAGCGACCTTCAGGTAGCAGCCCTTGGGGCTGGCGACGCTCGTCCAGCGGCCGTCCACCCCCAGCTCCATCCAGGCGAGCCCGTAGTCGTGGCTGCCGCAGCCCACGGTCAGGACGTTGGAGCCGTCCGTCGCCAGGCAGGAACCGCCGTAGTACATGGAGCCGTCGACGATCTGGTTCTGGTACCCGGTGACGAAGTACTGGTTGTCGTTGCTGCCGCAGGGCTGGAGTGCGACGGGCCACGCACCGATGTCGGTGGTTCCCACCAGGCACAGCCCCGTCGCCTTGTTCTGGATCTGGAACGCCAAGGGATGCACGTCGGCCGACGCCTGGCCGGCGGAGAACGACAGGCCTGCCACCAGCACGGCGACGACGGTCAGGCCGGCTCTGATCCGGCGGAATCGGGGAACTCTGATCTTCACGCGTCCTGCCTCTGGCGTTGGGTGCGCGCGACCGGCCCGGCTTCGCCGCCGGACCGGTCACGCGGTGACGCCACGAGGCTGGCAGGGTGCTCCAACAGCGACCCAACAATCAACCAACCGTGCACCGTTGCGGAACGGACCACCTCCGCACCCGACAGCTCCGACTCTTCTCGGCGGGCCGGGCGGCCTTTCGCGAGGCGGACATGACAGCTAGCGTACGTACGAGCTGCCCGGTCCATGACGGTCCGTCACCGGATTCCGCCGTGGACTCGCGCGGTACGGACGGGACGCCGCGCCCGCACGCACGCCCGCCCGCACGTCGAAGACGTCCGTCGCACACCCTGGAGAGCCCGTGGATCCCCGCCCCGCTTCCCGCCGGCAGCGCCTGCGCGTTCCCGGCGCCGCCTGCGTCGCACTGCTGTGTTCCGTCGCCCTCGGCGCCGCGACACCGGCGCAGGCCTTCAGCGGGGGCAACCACGAGAGGATCACCCGGGCCGCCCTGGGGGCCGCGGGCTGGCACCCGGCCTCGCTGACGGCGATGGCGGACGGGAACTCGGGCGCCATCGTCGCCAACGACCACGGCGAGTACTTCGGCATCGGCAAGCTGCACTGCGACAACGCCGACTACCTCGACCCCCGGTACGACAGCCGCTACCCCCGCACCCGCGGGCAGGCCGACGCCGAGATCATCGACTGCGTCGACGGTTCCGTCCACAACTTCAAGCGGGCCGTCGCCGCCGCGGACCGGCTGGTCGACGCGAACGGGCACGTCGTCGCCGCCCAGACCGCCATCTCCCCGGCCTGCGACTGGAACGACCGGCCGGGACGGGCGAAGTGCGAGGTGCTGGAGGACCTGGGCCGCGGCTGGCACCAGATCGAGGACTTCTACGCCCACAGCAACTGGGTCGACCAGGCCGGCCCGGGAGCCGTCGGCGTCAAGAACCCCCCGGGCCTGGGCAGGACCGACCTGCCCGCGTTCTTCTCCATCGCCCACTACAGCTCCATGAGCAGGCCCGACTGGGCCAAGGACGCCACCGCCCACATCCCGCACGACCTGGCGACCGGCTGCTACCCGGACCGCGACCACAGCGGAACGGTGTCCGACTGCGCGAACCGCGTCACCCACGACGGAGTGCTGAACAAGGACACCAAGGACACCCCGCGCTCGGCCGTCGGCCACAACTTCGACCGCGCCTACGACCTCGCCGTCAAGGACATCACCCGCCAGTGGAACGACTTCAAGGACGAGCTCCGGCGCAGGTACCCGACCAACGGCCGGGCGCAGGCGATGATCTGCGCCATCACCCATGACCACCCGGACAAGACCTGCTGAGCGGAACGGAACGGAGACGTCATGCGAAGGTTCCTGACCAGGCTGTTCGTCGCGGCGGCGGCCGCCACCCTGACCATGGTGCTGCCCGGTGCGGGCGCGGCGGCGCCGGCCCGCACCGGGCCCGCCTCGGTCGCGGCGGTCAACCACACGGTGACGTTCGTGAACCACTCGTCGCAGCGGCTGTGGATCGGAAGCGGCGTCAACGCCGACGGGTCGAAGCAGTTCACCCGGCTGCCGGTCCTGGCTCCCGGGCAGTCGGCGACGGTGACGATCCCCGAGACCACCGCCCCGTTCCACTGGCGGGGGAAGTTCTTCGCCCGCCAGGACTGCGGCGGGGCCTCCGGCAACGGCTTCCACTGCCGGGTGGGCGACTGCGGCCCGTTCGCCGACCACTGCACGACGGGCGAACAGCCCGCCAGCCTCGCCGAGTTCAACTTCGACGCCAAGGACGGCGCCGCCCCCTGGTACGACGTGAGCTACGTGAACGCGTTCTCGCTGCCGGTCACGATCACCCCGGTGAACGCCTCGATCCCGGCGGGCGGGGGCTGCGACACCAGGGGCTGCGCGAAGGACCTGCTGCCCTCCTGCCCGCCCGCCGACCTGACGCGCGGGCCGGACGGCAAGCCGCTGCTGTGCACCAACCCCAGCCGCGACACCCAGAGCGACTACAGCCGCGCGCTCAGCGCGAAGTGCCCCAAGGCCTACACGTGGTCCAAGCAGGACCAGGTCCCGGGCAACAAGGTGATGCAGCAGTGCAGCCGTTGCAGCGGCTTCACCGTCACCTTCGGGCCCTCCGCGTGAGCGCCCCGGCCGCGTGAGCGCCCCGGCCGGATGAGAGCCCCGGCACGACCGCCTGATCGAAGGAGAGGAACGCCTTGCCACGTCGAACACGTCTGTTCGCCGCCCTGCTCGCCGTGCTGACCTGTCTCACGGTCGGCACCACGGGCGACGCGTCCGCCGCCCCGGCGAAGAAGAAGGGCGTGAGCGCCTGGAACTTCACCGACGTCACCAAGGCCATGGCCGACGCCAGGGTGGGCTGGTTCTACACCTGGGCCTCGGACCGGCAGCAGATCAGGCCGCCGGCCGGCGTCGAGTTCGTCCCCATGATCTGGGGCGCGGGCTCGGTGACCGACGCGCAGCTCGCGACGGCCCGGAAGGAGGGCACGACCCTGCTCGGGTTCAACGAGCCCGACCTGCGGGGCCAGGCCTCCATGAGCGTCTCCCAGGCCCTCGACCTGTGGCCCCGGCTCCAGTCGACCGGGATGCGCCTGGGGGCACCCGCGGTGGCGGGCGGCGGCGACGTCGCGGGCGGCTGGCTCGACCAGTTCATGAAGGGCGCCGCCGCCCGCCACCACAAGGTCGACTTCATCCCCCTGCACTGGTACGGCTCGGACTTCCGCGCCGATGCCGCGACCGGTCAGCTACGCAGCTACCTCCAGGCCGTCCACGACCGCTACAAGAAGCCGATCTGGCTCACCGAGTACGCCCTGATCGACTTCTCCGGCGGCACCCCGCGATACCCGACGCCGGAGCAGCAGGCCGCGTTCGTGACGAAGTCGACCGCCATGCTCCAGGGGCTCCCCTTCGTCGAACGCTACGCGTGGTTCACCCTCTCCGCGGACCGCGGCGGCACCGGTCTCTACCACCGGGCGACGCCCAACCGGATGGGCGAGGCCTACCGCGCGGCCGGCTGAGCGCACCGCCCGGCGCCCGTCAGCGGGTGCCGGGCGGTGCCGGGTGGCTCACGCGGGCGAGGGCCTGCCGACGCAGGCCGCGGAGTGGGTCGAACGTGGTCACCGGGGCGGCTCCGGCCGAGCGGCGTCGATCGCGAAGTTGCTTGAGGGGGAGGAAATCTGACGGTCAGTCCGATGGTGATCCCGCGCATGCCGATTCCCTCCCGCCCGCCGGACGGGGGGCCTTCGATGGACGGAAGGGGTCCACCGGATGACCTGTCCGTGCCACTCTGTCTGGTGACGGCGGCGAGGGCACGGGGGAGGCTTGGTGGCTGCCAAGGGTGACAGCGAGGGCACCGGGGCGCGGGCGGCCGTGTTCGTGGGCCCCCATCAGTTGCTGCGGCCGTTGGGCGAGGGCGGGATGGGGGTGGTGTACCTCGCCCGCTCGCCCGGGCTGAGGCTGCTCGCGGTGAAGGTCATCCGGCCCGAGTACGCCGAGGACCCGCAGTTCCAGCGCCGGTTCCAGCAGGAGGTGGAGGCCGCCCGGCGGGTGACGGGGTTCCACACGCCGCCCGTGGTGGACGCCCAGCCGCGCGGTCCGCGGCCGTGGATGGCCACGGCGTACCTGCCGGCGCCGTCGCTGGGCGAGGTGGTGCGGCGGTTCGGTCCGCTGGGCGAGGCGGGTGCGCGGGCGCTGGGGGCGGCGCTGGCGGAGGCGCTGGCCGCGATCCACGCGGCGGGGGTGGTGCACCGTGACCTCAAGCCGGGCAATGTGCTGATCGCGCGGGACGGTCCGCGCGTCATCGACTTCGGGATCAGCCGGGCCTTCGACGCGGTCCACCTGACCCGGACCGGCATGGTGTGCGGCACCCCCGGCTACATCGCCCCCGAGCGCGTCGTCTCCGCGTCCGTCACCTTCGCCTCCTCGGACGTGTTCTCGCTCGGCTGCCTGCTGGTGTACGCGCTCACCGGCCGCACCCCCTTCGGCGCCGGTGAGCCCGCGCAGATCAACCGGCGGGTGGTGTACGAGTGGCCGGACCTGTCCGGGGTGCCCGCCGCGCTGGGCCCGCTGGTGGCCGCGTGCCTGGACAAGGACCCGGGTCGGCGGCCCACGGCGGCGGCCGTGCTGGCCGCGCTGGCCCCGGCCGATCCGGCGGCGCTGCTGAGTCCGGGGCTGCTGGCCGACTTCGAGGCCCGGGAGCGGCAGGCCGGGATCGACCTGGCGGCGCCGCCCGCGGATCCGCCCGCGCGGGCGGTGCGGGCGTGGCGGTCGCTGAGCCGGCGCGGGCTGTTGGGCCTCGGTGCCGGGCTCGGCGCGGGCGCGGCGGCGGCCGTGGGCGTGCCGCTGCTGCTCACCCGCCGGGCCCGGGCGGCGGCCGGGGCGGCGACGGTC
>NZ_JBHYGR010000058.1:0-23969 GCF_042738155.1 Kitasatospora sp. NPDC059088
TCCTATGCGCCGACCGCGCAGTGATCACCCGAACGAGCCCAATGCGTGCGGAGTTTCGAGCGGCAGCCGTGCCCCTCGGTTTGGGAAACGCTTCTAAGAGGTGACGACCATGGGCACCGTGCCCGTTCCATCCGACCCCGACGTCATCCCGGTTCCGCCGCCCGAACCGCCGCAACCGCCCGCCCCGCCCCAACCGGTGGAGCCGCCCGCCCCGCCCTAGCCGGTCGAACCCCCGGTGCCACCCGACCCGCCCACGCCACCGGACTCGCCCACGCCGCCCGGCTCGCCGCAGCCACCCCCCGAACCGTTGGCCCCACCCGGTCCAGCTGAACCCGCCCCTGAGCCCGCCGCGCCGGAGCTTTCACGGCCCCGCACACCAGAGCCCCTGACTGACCGGGGCGGCGAAGACGCCGAGCAGTGACCGGGCCCTCGGCGTCCAGACCTGCGTTTGTGCTACTCACCAGGGCCGTCATCTGCCGGGTCAAGGGCGGCTACTGGTTGCGGATGTCGGGCATGTCGGACAGAGCCTGCTCCTCAGCGGCACGCGCAGAAATATCTGCACCAAGCAAGAAGCCGAGCGGTGTGGTACAAAACTGCCGGACGTTGGTTACACATGGGTCTCCGACCATGACGGAGATTGCCATGCCCCCTTCGCCGCAACAGCAGCAGGACCGCCAGGCCCAGCGGCGCCTGGCGGTCCTGAGACACGCCGAGGAAGTCACCGGGAACGTCTCGCTGACCTGCCGGTACTACGGAATCAGCCGCAACTGCTTCTACAAATGGCAGCGGCGCTACCAGGAGGAAGGCATCGAGGGCCTGCGCGACCGCTCCAGCGCGCCGCACCACAGCCCGAACGCCACCGACGCCGACATCGTGAACAAGATCGTCTATCTGCGGCAGAACTACCACTTCGGTCCGATGAAGATCCAGATGTACCTCAAGCGGTACCACGACATCGACATCGCCTGCTCCGCCGTCTACCGCATCCTCAAGCGGCTGGGCCTGAACCGCCTGCCGGCGTCCCAGCGCTACAAGCGCCACGACCAGCGTCACACGCGGTACGAGAAGCAGCTGCCCGGCAACCGGGTCCAGATCGACGTCAAGTTCATCGAGCCGATCGGCGTCCCGACGCAGACGGCATCACCGGAACCTGTCCCGGTCACCGGCAAGGCCCCCAAGGTCCGCCGCCGGGCCAAGTACTACCAGTTCACCGCGATCGACGACTGCACCCGTCTGCGCGTTCTGCGGATCTACCCGCGGTGCGACCAGAAGACCGCCGTCCAGTTTCTGGACTACGTCCTGGAGCGGCTGCCGTTCCGCGTCGAGGTCATCCAGACCGACAACGGCGCCGAGTTCCAGTCCGCCTTCCACTGGCACGTGCTCGACAAGGGCATCGCCCACACCTACATCAAGCCGGCCTCCCCGCACCTCAACGGCAAGGTCGAACGCTCACACAGCATCGACGCCGAGGAGTTCTACCGCATGCTCGCCGGTGTCGTCATCGACGACACCGGCGCCCTCAACGAGAAGCTCCGAGAATGGGAGGACTACTACAACTTCCACCGCCCACACGGCGCTCTCGGCGGCCAGACCCCCTATGAACGCCTCAAGCAGAAGACCGAGAGTCACGTGTAACCGAGCTCCGGCAGATGCACACGCGACGATGCCTATCACCGGGCACAGTTCAGTCCTCGCCGCCGCCGGCGGCCATGGTGGAAGGGCCGGACACGATGAACAGAGCAGTACGAGCCAGGATCGCGCACCGAACCGGACGCCCGCGAGTCCGCCGCCCAGCGCCCGTGCGGCGACGCCGCCTTGCGCGCGAACACCGCAGGGTGAAATGTGCGCGGATCGCCGCCCGGCTCCTGGGAGAGCTGATCGGCGGAATCCTCGGATCCTGACAGCACACGCAGCCGATTCCCGCCCCCGGCGCACTTGCGCAGACCTAACCTGTCCCGGCACATGGGGTGAAGCCCGACGCCTGGGCGGCGGGTGGCCCCTCCTGGACCAGGGCTCGGATGGCAGCGGGCCGGGCGCCGAGCCGGCGCCCGTGAACCGGGGTGTCGTCAAAGATCCCGGGCCGGATCGGGCTCGCCGAGGGTGCGGGCGTGGTGGGGGCGGGTCGCCGCCCGCCCCAGGACGTTCATGCTCCTCGGCGTATTCAACCCGACCCGCGCCACCCTCACCGCCCCGCGACAGGACGTGCTCTTCTGACCACGGGCGCGGCCGCTCGCGGGGGTACCAGGCCAATCGCGAACTGTGGTGGAGAAGGTGAAGGGGCGCGGTGTGCACTGCGCGCCCGGCGAAAGGCAGCGATGACGAACGTCGCGGACCGTGACCGGCTCGTCCGACCATCAACCGCGGACGCCTTCGAAGCGCCGAGCTGGAGGCCTATGCCGCCGCTTTGCTGTAGAGCTGGGTCGGTGCCACTGGCCGCGAAAGCCTACGAGGCGAAGCGACGCACGAGGGGTCTCTCGACGTACCGGTAGACGGCCAGCGACATCGTCACGGCCGCGGCGATCAGGGACAGGGCGATGGCGAAGCCCACCCATGGCGGAAGGCCTGGTCGGATGCCGATGAGGTGGCGGACGGTCATCATCAGGGGCCAGTGGGTGATGTACAGCGCATAGGACGCCTCGCCCAGGGCGAGCAGCGTCGGACTGGGCAGGCGGCCGGCGCGGCCGGCGAGGTCGGCCTGGGCAATCCTGGCGATGACAGCGGCCATGGCGGGTGCCGTCGCCGTGGCCAGCGCGTACTGCGCGGGCAGGAACGGGAGGGCTGCGAAGAAGGCCACGAGGAAGGTGCCGATCGGTAGCCGACCGATGTTCCGCCAGGTGCCGGTCTGGATCATGCGGGCGGTGAGGATGCCGAGGAGAAATTCCAGCAGCCTCACGGGTGGGAAGACGTAGATGAACCACAGGCTGTTCTCGTTGACCGGAAGCCAGTCGAACAGCACGGGCCCGGGGACGAGCGTGGACGCCAGTGGCATCACCAGGATCGCCGCTGCCAGGAGCGGCCACACGATCTGCAGCTGACGCACCGGGATCCTCCGGGCGGCAACAATGAGGACCGGGAAGAGTGCGTAGAAGAACGCTTCGCACGAGATCGACCAGGCGGGGGTGTTGAAGCCGGTGTAGAGGTCGGCGTCCGGTACCCAGTCCTGGATGAGGAGCAGGTTCGCCACGGCCGTGCCCGGCCCGTGCGACGGTGGCACGGTCATCGGTACCGGCGCTGAGGTGAGAGCGAAGAACGCGGCGGTCGCGCCCCATCCGAGCAGGTGGTTGGGGATGATCTTCCACCACCGGCGACGCCAGAACGCCCGTGCCCGTTCGCCGGGCCGGTGGACCCACGTCAGCAGGAATCCGGACAGAACGAAGAAGCCGCTCACTGCGCCGGTGGCGAGAGGCTCGCCCGCGCCGAGTGCCTTCTGCAGGGAGCCGCTGAAAAATCCCGACACGTATGTCACGTGGTACCAGACCACGGCAATGGCGAGGACGAACCTCAGTCCCGTCAATGACGGCAGGCGGCTGGATAAAGGCTGGTCAGGCATGTCGTATCTCGACTCCTGGGGACACGGGTGGCCCCGCCAACCGCCTCCGTGCGGAGGGGACGACTGGCAAGGGGGTTGCGGGATGCTGCGTTGGACATGTAGGTGGAGCCGACCTCGCGTTGCGTGTGCGGGCGGGGTTCAGGGGTGTGGGATGACGGCGGTGGGGACCTTCGAGTGGTGAATCACGGCGTGGGCCACGGGGCCGATGTGCAGGCCCAGCCGGGTCCGGCGGGCGCGTCGCCCGATGACCAGGAGTGAGGCGTGGGCGGAAGCGGTGATCAGAGTGTGGGCCGCTCCGCCGGTCTGAATGTCCTCGGTGACGTCGATCTCGGGGAACCGCTCCCGCCAGTCGGCGACGGCATTGCCCAGCAGCTCGGTCTCCAGGGCGCCGAACTCCTTCAGCAGCTCGGTCTCCGGAGGTAGCCAGCCCGCGTAGCCGTAGCTCGACGGCAGGTCCCAACCGTGCAGGACCCGTAGTCGGGCACCGGTCAGCGCGGCCTCGCGGAAGGCGAATTCGAGTACGGCGTCAGCCGGGGTGTGGGTGTCGAGTCCGACGACGATCTCGCGCACGGGCGTGCTGTCCGGCCAGACGACCTCGTCCGTCTCTTCCGCGCGGATCAGGATCGTCGGGATCTCCGTGCGTGCCACGGTCCCGAGGCCGACCGAGCCGACGAGCAGTCCGCGGAAGCCACCGAGTCCACGGGTGCCGAGAACCAGCAGGTCGCCCTCCGCCGCGGCGGTGGCGAGTTCGTCGGCGACGGCTTCACCGGGGATCAGGGCGGATTTGATGTCCAGGTCCGGGTGACGACCGTGGGCGAAGACGGTCAGCTCGGCCAGCATGCGCTGGACTGCGGCGTGGGGGGTGGTCTGCTCGTCCTTGGCCTCTGGAGCTTTGTCGAGCGCGGGCCCGACGTGAATCAGCCGCAACGGCGTGCCTCGTCTGACGGCCTCATCCGCCGCCCAGAGTGCTGCGGAGCGGCTGCGGAACGAGCCGTCGACTGCGGCGAGAACGGGACGTGCCATGGTCAGGTCTCCCTGCGTGGTGGGTCCGGTGAGGCGTAGCTCCGATACCGAGCTACGCGGAAATGGCCTTCGAGCCAGCTTCGGTGACGGGATGCCAGGCCCTGCTGAAGCGGACCGGTCGGCGACCGGTGGTCCGGTCGGTTGGTGCGGGTGGGATTCTGTCTGCGGCGAAGTCGCTGCGGTTCGCCCCGATCGGACTAGGAACGCCCTCGTCCGAGGTCGCAGACCATTGCCCTTCCGTCGGCTGCGGTGAGCACGACATCGGCCAGCTCCGTGCCCTCGCCGCGCGTGTGGACGGCGTCCGCGCGGCGGCCCGTTGCTCGGATGCCGCCGCCGGCCCTGATGGCGTCCAACTCGCCGTCGACCGTCACCGTGGTGAGGTCATCGCCGGAGGTTGCGATCCGTCCGCCGACCGTGACGCGGCCGATCCGTCCGCCTTGCTTGATGCTGAGGGCGGTGGCCTGGAGCTGGACCTGTTCGCCGCGCACAAGGCTGGTGCCGGTGCCACCCGAGGTCGTCAGGTCGCCGCGGACGTCCAGCTGCGGCAGGTCGCGGCTGACCTGGATGCCGATGGCTCCATCGCCGGTGGTGGCGATGCTGTCGAAGGAGGCGTGCCGCAGAGTGCCGTCGTAGAAGTTGAAGCCACGTGCGCCGGTGCCGTGGGTGGTGATCGGGGCCCGGACGTCGAGCCGGTCCAGGTCACCGAAGTTTACGAAGCCGATGCCGCTCGGCCCGTAGGTGGTGATCGTGGCGGTGGCGGTCCAGGACCGTGCCCGTCCCCAGTTGTCGAGTGCCATGTCGTTGGCGCCGTGGGTGGTGATGGTGCCGGTGTTGAGCACCTCGTCGACCACGGCGCCGAAGGAGAGGAAGACGGCGCCGCTGATCAGGTCGGGCGTGCCGGGCCGGATGCCGCCGTCGGTGTGGATCTGCCCGGTGCGCAGGGTCGTGACTCGGGTGGTGCCGCCGGGGACGGCGGCGTCCTGGTCGGCGTGTCCGCCGAGGAAGATGCCGCTGCCGCGGACCGGGTGAGTGGCGCTGCCGGCGCTGATGTCGAGCAGTTCGGCGGTGATCTCGGTGCCAGGGTCGGGTTGCTGGTTCCAGAGGGTGAACGCCCCTTGGAGGGTGTCGACGCCGAAGCCGTGCGGGCTGTCGGTTCGGCCGCGCAGGTCGGCGGCCTCGACGGTCAGGTCTTCGACGTGAACGTGGCCGGAGCGGACGGCGTCGCGGGCGAGGAGCAGTACCTGTCCGCTGGTGCGCACGCGTCGCAGTGTGAGGGTGCCGAGGGTGGTAACCGTGGTGTCGTTGAGGATGGCCGTCTCGTGCTCGGGGGTGCGGATCGTCACGTCTTCCAGGGTGTTGCCCTGGGTCAGGCGTACGCCCTTGGCGCCGAACTCGATGGTGCCGCCGCGCAGCCGGGTGCCAGGTGGCAGTGTGAGCATCGGCATGCCGCAGATCACGGTGTCGACGTGGATGGCCGGTGCGCATTCGTGGATGGCGGCGGCGAGTTGGGCGGCCGTGGACACGTGCTGCCACTCAGTCACGGTGGCCTCCTGCCTGGCGGGTGCCGGCGGTGGTGAGGCGTATGAGTGCGGCGGTGGTGGAGTCGAGCAGGTCGTTCCAGGACCGGGCGAACTTCTCGACGCCTTCGTCTTCGAGGAGTTGGACGACGTCTTCGTAGGAGATGCCGAGCCGGCCGAGAGTGTCGAGGTCGGCACGGGCCTGTTCGTAGGTGCCGCTGATGGTGTCGCCGGTGATGTGTCCGTGGTCGGCGACCGCCTGCAGGGTGTCCTCCCGCATGGTGTTGACGATTCCCGGTGCGACGAGTTCGTCGACGTACATGGTGTCCTTGTAGGCGGGGTCCTTGACGCTGGTGGAGGCCCAGAGGGGTCGCTGCCGGTTGGCGCCGGCCTTCTCCAGCTGCGTCCACCGTTCGCCGGCGACGAATTCCCGGTAGGCCTGGTAGGCGAGACGCGTATTGGCCACGGCGGCCTTTCCTCGGGCCTGTCGAGCGGCAGGGGTGCCCAGGGCCTTCAGGCGCATGTCGACTTCGGTGTCCATACGGGAGACGAAGAACGATGCCACCGAGTGGATCCCGGACACGTTCAGGCCGGCGGCCCTGGCCTTCTCGATACCGGCGCAGTAGGCGTTCAGGACCTCGCGGTAACGGCTGATGGAGAAGATCAGGGTGACGTTGACGCTGATGCCGGATGCGATCACCTCGGTGATCGCGGGCAGGCCCGCCTTGGTGGCCGGGATCTTGATGAGGACGTTCGGGCGCGCCACGAGGTGGGCCAGTTGCCTGGCTTCGGCGATGGTGGCCCGGGCGTTGTGGGCCAGGCGCGGGTCGACCTCGATGGAGACGTGGCCGTCGCGGCCGCCGGTGGTGTCGAAGACGGGGCGAAGGATGTCGGCGGCGTCGCGGACATCCGCCGTGGTGACAAGGCGGATGGCCTCTTCGGCGGTGACATCGAGGTTGAGGGCGGCGAGTTCGGCGAGCTCGTTGTCGTATTGGTCGCCGTGGGCGATGGCCGTCTGGAAGATGGACGGGTTGGTGGTGACACCCGTGACGTGGCGGCGGTGCACGAGGTCGGCGAGGTTGCCGGAGGTGATGCGGGCGCGGGACAGGTCGTCCAGCCAGATCGCGACGGATTCGTCGGCCAGGCGTTTGAGGTTGTCGGTCATGAGGCTGCATCTCCTGGTGGGGGTCCCGGTCGGCCGAGCCGGGGCGTTTGGGCGGTTGGGCGGACCCCGGGGCGGCGGGGAAGACGGGGCGCTACCCCGGGGAGGTTCGCGCGGAGCAGGCCAAGGCCCTGCGGGGGCTTGGTGGTGAGGTGCTCGGGCGCCGGCTGGGTCAGATCGCGCAGCCGTCGGCCGTGCAGGCGCCGGTGTCGGGAGTGGGAGGTGTGCCCTGGGCCGCGACGTCTTCGAGAACCTTGCGGAAGGTGGCGGTGGACTGCGCACCACGCACGGCGAGGCGGCCGTCGAACACGAAGGACGGCACTGCCCGGACGCCGATCCGGTCCGCGTGGCGCATCTCGGCCTTGACCTCTTCGGTGCCGGTGTCGCCGGCGAGGGCGGACCTCACCTTGTCGGGGTCCATCCCCGCCTGCTGGGCGAGTGCGACGAGGGTGTCCAGGTCGGCCACATTGCCGCCGTCTGCGAGGTAGGTTCGCATGAGCGCGTGCTTGACCACGTGCTGGACGCTCGCGTCGTAGTCGCGTTCGGCGAGCCACACGAGTCGGTGTGCGGGCAGGGTGTTGACCGCGAGTGCCCGCTCCAGGTCGAAGTGGAGCCCTTCCTCGGTGGCCACGTCGGCGGTCTGCGCGTGATCGTCGCGGAAGGCGGCGCCGCCACGGGCGAGGTAGTAGTCGAGGAGCGGCTGCGGCTCGTACGGCATGTCCGGGTTGAGCTGGTAGGGGCGGTAGGACACTTCGACATCGGCCTTGCCCGGGAACTCCTCCAGGGCTCGTTCGAACCGGACCTGTCCGATGTAGCACCACGGGCAGGCGATGTCGCTGAAGATCTCGACCTTCATGTGCTTGTCCTCCCTTGTCTCTGCTGCTGTGGGTTATTGAGGTGCTCGGCGACGAGGCCGATGAGGTTGGCCTGGACCGCCGGGTTGGTCTTCGTGGCCAGCCACAGGAGGTGGAAGGCTCCTTCGAGGCGCCGCTGCCGGACGGGAACCCCGGCGGTGGCCATGGCTTGGGCGTACTGCTCGCCCTCGTCGCGCAGAGGGTCGAGTCCGGCGGTCACCACGAGTGCCGGGGGAAGGCCGGTGAGGTCCGGGGCCAGCGCCGGGGCGGCGCGGGGGTCGCTGCGGTCCTGCGGGTCGGGCACGTACTGGTCGGCGAACCAGGCGAGCAGCTCGGTGGTGAGGTAGGGGCCGTCGTCGAATTGACGGCGGCTCACGGTGTCGGCCTGTGGCGGGTACAGGGTATGCGGGACGATCAACACCTGAGTGGCGAGGGCCGCTCCGCCGGTGCGGGTCAGCCGGGCCGTGACGGCGGCCAGGGTGGCTCCCGCGCTGTCCCCGGCGACCGACAGCTTCTCCGGATCGATGCCGAACTGCGATGCGTGGGCAGCGACGTAGCAGGCCGCGGCCTCCGCGTCGTCGACGGCGGCCGGGAACGGGTGCTCGGGGGCGAGGCGGTAGTCGACCGACACCACCACATGCCCGGTGCCGGTGGCCAGGGCTCGCAGGAAGCCGTCGTGGCTGTGGTCGCCGTGGATGACGAACCCGCCGCCGTGGAAGTACACCAGCCCCGGCTGCGGCCCCGTGTCGAGGACCGGCCGGTAGACCGTCAACGGGATCGGGCCGCCGGGCCCGGGCATCGTGGTGGTCGTCACCTCGGCCACGGGTGGCGGCGGTCCGATCACCGCGGTGAGGGCGGAACCGGCCCGCGCCTGTGCCGCGCTGGTGGGCGGGTGACCGCTGTTGCCGTGCGCGGCGATGACGGCGAGCGCGGCGCGGGTGTCCGCCGTGTAGTCCGGCACCGCAGGCTCGGCGGTCACGGCTGGTCCGGGGCTTCGGTGGTGCTGATGACCGCACCGGCGGTCAGGGTTCGGTGCACGGGGCAGTGCTCGGCGATCTCCATCAGGCGCCTGCGCTGGTCGGCGTCGAGGTCGCCGTCGAGGCGAATTCTCCGGGTGATCCGGGAGACGAGGGCGCCCGGGTTGCCGTTGTCGCACTCGGCGCGGTCTGCGGCGTGGACACGCTCGTGGCGCAGGGAGACGGTCACCTGGTCGAGGGGCCAGCCTTTGCGGTCGGCGTACATGCGCACCGTCATGGAGGTGCAGCTGCCGAGGGCGGCGAGGAGCAGGTCGTAGGGGCCGGGTCCGGTGTCCTGGCCGTCGGGTTGGGGCTCGTCGGCGGCCAGGAGGTGCCGGCCGGCTCTGACCGACTGGCCGTAGGGCCGGACTCCGTTCTCGGCCACGACGACGAGTCCGCGCTCCAGTCTTCCGAGGCCGGCGGACAAAGTGGTCACCGGTGGGGTGGTGGCGTGTTCGGTCATGACGGTGTCTCCATGGGTTCGTCGGGGTGGCGGGGTGTCACCTGGTCGCCGTCACGCCTTGGCGGACGCGGCCGGACCGGGTCGGGTGTAGCGGGTGGCCCAGGCGGCGAGGACTGCGGCGATGTACTCAGCGTCCGCACGCTCACTGAGCAGGTGGTCGGCCCCTGGCAGGGTGACGTAGGACTTGGGGTGGCGGGCGGTCTGGAAAATCTGCCGTGCGTTGTCGACGCTGACGGTCCGGTCGATCGGTGAGTGCATGACGAGCAGGGCCGCGTTCAGGGTGCGGATGCGCATGGCCTGGGGCTGGGCGAGGAGGTCGTCGATGAACTGCCGGCGGATACGGAAGAGCCGGCCCGCCAGGCCGACGTCCGCTTCGCCGTGCCGGGTGATCTCCGCCTGCTGGGGTGCGAATTGGCGGACCACGTGGCGGGGTTCGGCCGGGGTTCCGATCGTCGCGACCGCCCTCACCTCGGGGATGCAGTGGGTGGCGGCGATCACGGCGGCGCCGCCCAGCGAGTGCCCGATGAGCAGGGACGGGGCCCGGTGGTTCTCGCGGAGGTGGTCGGCGGCGCGGACGACATCGGCGACGTCGGAGCTGAAGGTGCTGTCGGCGAAGTCGCCGCCGGAGTGGCCGAGGCCGGTGAAGTCGAAGCGCAGCACCGCGAGGCCGTACGCGGTGAGGGCTTTGGAGATGCGGGCCGCGGCGTGGCTGTCCTTGCTGCAGGTGAAGCAGTGCGCGAACACCGCGTACGCCGTCGGGGTGCCCGCGGGCAGTTCGAGGGTCGCCGCCAGTGGCGCTCCCTGGGAGCCCGGGAACGTGAGGTTGCTGCTGGGCCTGGTCACCGCCGTCCTCCTTCTTCGTGGTCTCGGCCCTGGACGCCGGCCTGCCTGTGCGGCGGGCGGCGCGGGTGGGCTGTCAGAAGGCGTGGGCCGGGGCGTTGACCTCGGCCAGGACGACGAGTTCGGCCAGCAGGGCGCGCAGCAGGCTCTCGGTGATGTCGTCGCCGGTGAAGTTGCCGTCTGCGTCGAAGCGGTGGTGGGACTGGAAGACGGTGACCTCCGGGTGGGAGACCACCGGGGTCTGGACGCGGTGGAGGATCTGGCGCAGGACGAGCTGGCCGCGGGCGGTGCCGAACTGGGAGGGGGAGGCGCCGAGGATGGCGGTGGGCTTGCCGCGCAGCGCGTGCTGGCCGGCGGGGCGGGAGAGCCAGTCGAGGGCGTTCATCAGGACGCCGGGGATGGCGGAGTTGTACTCGGGGGTGGCGATGATGACGCCGTCGGCCTCCCGCACGCGGCGGCGCAGGTCGGCGACCGCGGCGGGTTCGGGGCCGCTTTCGAGGTCCTGGTCGAAGTAGGGCAGGGTGCCGAGTCCGTCGTAGAGGTCGATGGTGACGTCGGCCGGGGCGAGGGTCTGGACGGTGCGCAGCAGGCCGGTGTTGTGGGAGGTGCGGCGCAGGCTGCCGGAGATGGCGAGGAAGGTCAGGTCGGACATCGCGGGGGTGCTCTTTCGGTGGCTGCGGGAGGGCGGGGTGGGGCCGGCCCGGCACCGCGGTCGGTGCGGGGCCGGCCTGTGGTCCGCGGTGGCGTGCGCCTTGCAGGGCGACGACGTGGGCCCGTGGACGGCTAGGTCACATCGGGTAGACGGGCTGGTGGGCGCGGACGGTGATCCAGCGGGTCTCGGTGAAGGCCTCGATGTTGGCCTCGCCGCCGAAGCGGGCGCCGGTGCCGGACCAGCCGACGCCGCCGAAGGGGATGAGGGCGTCGTCGTTGATGGTCTGGTCGTTGATGTGCACGAGGCCGCTCGGGATGCGCTCGGCCAGGTCCAGGCCGGCCATGACGTCACGGGTGAGGATGGCGAGGGAGAGGCCGTACTGGTCGTCGGCGGCGAGCTGCGCGGCCTCGTCCACGGTGGTGAAGGTGCGGATCGGGACGACGGGGCCGAAGACCTCGTCGGCGTAGGCGGGTGCGTCGTCGGGGACGTCGACGAGGACGGTGGGGCGGTAGAAGAGGTTGTCGTAGGTGCCGCCGGCCAGCACGCGGGCGCCGGCTTCGATGCTGGCGGTGACCTGGGAGTGGATGAGGTCGCGCTGGTGGGCGTTGATGAGGGGGCCGAGGTCGACGTCGGAGGCGGCGGGGTCGCCGACGGTGAGCTGCTCGGCCTTCGCGGCGAGGCTGGCGGTGAACTCCTCGGCGATGTCGGCGTGGACGAGGATGCGGCCGGTGGCCATGCAGACCTGGCCCTGGTTGAAGAAGGAGCCCCACGCGACCGTGGACACGGCGCGGTCCAGGTCGGCGTCCGGGAGCACGATCATCGCGTTGTTGCCGCCGAGTTCGAGGTGGGCGCGCTTGACGCCGCGGGCGGCGGCTTCGCCGACCTTGCGGCCGGCGCCGGTGGAGCCGGTGAAGGAGATGACGCGCACGTGCGGGTCGTCGACCAGCGCGGCGCCGGCGGCGCCGTCGCCGGGGACCATGGTGAGGACGCCCTGCGGCAGGCCTGCCTCTTCGAAGATCCGCATAATGATGACGCCGCCGGACACGGCGGTGCGGGGATCGGGCTTGAGGACGACGGTGTTGCCGAGCGCGAGGGCCGGGGCGACGGAGCGAATCGCCAGGATGAGGGGCACGTTGAAGGGCGAGATGACGCCGACGACGCCGGCGGGCATCCGGCGGGTCATGCTCAGGCGCGGCTCTGTGGAGGGCATGACCTGTCCGATCGGGTGCGAGCAGAGCACGGCGGCCTCGTAGCACTCCTGCTCGGCCTGGTCGGTCTCGAAGACGGCCCGGGCGCGGGTGCTGCCGCTCTCGCGGATCAGCCAGTCCTGGATCTCGGGCGCGGTGGCGGCGAACAGTTCGGCCGCGCGCCGCAGGATGGCGGCGCGTTCGGTGTGCGAGATGGCGGCCCAGGCGCGCTGGACCTCGGCGGCGCGGGAAGCGGCGCGGGCGATGTCGTTCGCGTCGCCGGAGCCGATGTGCTCCAGGGTCTCTCCGGTCGAGGGGTTTATGACGGCGGTCTTGCCTCCGGCGGCGTCGTGCCAACCGTCGATGTTGATCTTTCCGGACCACAGGACGGGGTCGAACAGGTTCATGGCTTTCCTCGAAATCGTGGTGAGTCCGCTCAGAGGGCGGGACACGTGGTGGTTGAGCGGGCCGGGGACGGCCCGCCCGGTGGCTCGGGGGTCGCGGCCGGGCGGGCCGGGTCCGCGCGGCGGGCCCGGCTACGGGGGTGCCGGTCCTGCCGCGCGGAGTCACAGGGTCAGCGCGTGGCGCGGTACGCCTGCTTGATCACGTCCGTGACCGCGGCGGGGTGGCTGACCATGACGGCGTGGGAGCTGCGGACCTCGGTGACGTGGGCGCCGGCGCGCTTGGCCATGAAGCGCTCCAGACTCGGGGCGATGGCGTGGTCGTTGGTGGCGACCACGGCCCAGGACGGGATCGTCTTCCACGCGGCGTGCTCGGCCGGCTGTCCGAACGCCTCAGCGGCGATGGGTCGCTGGGAGGCGGCCATGAGGGCCGCGGTCTTCGCGTGCACGTCACCGGCGAACGCGTCGGCGAACCTGGCAGGGTCGAGCATGACCTCGGTGCCGGTGATCCCGTCGGGCCGGGTGAACTGGAACACCTGCTGCGGCAGCGGCGGCACGCTCGCGTCCGGGTGCTTCTCCAGCAGCCCGCCAAGCGTCTCGCCCTGGTCAGGTGCGAAGGCGGCGACGTAGACCAGCGCCTTGACGTCGGGGATGTCGGCTGCCGCGTTGGTGATGACGGCGCCGCCGTAGGAGTGGCCGACGAGGATCTTCGGGCCCTTGATGGCCTTGAGCAGACCCTCCAGGTAGGCGGTGTCGTAGTCCAGGCCGCGCAGCGGGTTGGCGATCGCCTGGACCGGGAAGCCCTGGTGGCGCAGCTGGGCGGCGGTGTCGTTCCAGCCTGAGGCGTCGGCGAACGCCCCGTGGACGAGCACCACGGTGGGCTTGGGCGCCGAGGTGCCCTGGTCCTCCGCGACGGCGGGCGACAGGGAGGTGAGGGAGGCGACCACCGCCGCCGCGGTGGCGGCGACTGCGGCGGCACGACCGGTGTGCTTCTCGGTGCTCATGAGATTCCTTGCATGTTTCATGCGGCGCACGCCGCGAATGGATGGCCGGACCGCGTCTGCTTCCGCTCCCGGCATGGGGATGGGCGGCAGCCTTGTATCTGCTGCCCCAGTGGCGCGCTGTCCCGGTGGAACAACCATGCACCACAAGTTTCGTTACAGTCAATTAGTGAAACTAAACTGCTTACTGCGCGACCCGAAACTGGCTAGTGTTGATGCCGACAGGAAGGGACATGCCGTGAGCAGCAAGGACCAGACGACCGCGAGCCGCACACGCCGCCCGCGCCCCAAGGCGGGGACGGAGGCGGCCGCGCCCGAGCAGGAGCGCACACCCCACCCCGGTGGCAGGCCACGGGACCCGGCGATCGAGGGGGCGATCCTCCAGGCCACCCGCAAACGCCTGGCCACCGATGGCTACTCGCGGATGACGATCGGGGACATCGTCGCCGACGCCGGCGTCACCCGCCCGACCCTCTACCGGCGCTGGCCGAACAAGTACGAGCTGGTCGTGGACGCGCTCCACTACGGCCTGCAGCAACGGGAGGCCGCCTTCCCGCCGATAGAGCTGGAGCGGATGACTCCCCTGGAGGCATTCACCGAGGCCGTCCGGCGCCTCGACCCCCGGGCCAACAATGAGCGCGCCATGGCTCTGATCGGCAACTTCATGGGCGAGACCGAGCGCGAACCGGGCCTGTTCGAGCATCTCATCGAGCACGGCAACAAACCGCGCTGCGAGGAACTGCTCCTGACCCTGCGCCATCTCCAGGACAAGGGTGCGGTGCGCCGTGACGTCGACCTCGACACGCTGGTCAGCCTGTGCCTGGGCAGCTACTTCGGTGACTACCTGCGCACCGGCCAGAAGACCCCCCGCGACCTGGCCGACCGCGTGGTGGCCACCATGTGGCCAACGATCAGGACGGACGAGCATGAGTAGCCTCCATCAGGCGGAAAGACCGTGCCGACTCCTGGATGCCGGGCACGTGCGGCAGCCGTGAGACGGCGACGCGAAGCGGGGCCTGCGCACGCCCGGTGCGACGACGCGCGCAGGCATCCGCAGTCAGTCGCCCTCGGCCGCCGCAGTGATCAGGCGGGCGATCTCCTCACTGCGCCCGAACATCGCGGCGTGGCCCGCCGCAACCTCCACCGAGACGGCGCCGATCCGCGCCGCCATCTCCCGCTGCCCCCACGCCGGTACCATCCGGTCCCCCGTGGCGACGGCGAAATAGCACCGCACCGCCTTCCAGCCCGGCGGGCCCGCCTTCTCCGTCAGGGCGGCCAGCGCCACCGGCCGCTGAGATGCCGCCAGCCCGCTCGCGGTCTCCGCGTCGACATCGGGCGCGAACATGGTGCCGAACTGGCTTGGATCGATGAGCAGTTCGATGTTCGGCAGCCCGTCGCACCCGGGGATCTCGCCGGGCGGAACCGGCAACGGCAGCGGCTGGGTGATCCTCGCGGCCGGTCCGCCGTACCTCGCGTCCAGGTCCGAACAACTCTCCCCTTCCTCGGGAACAAACGCCGCGACGAACACCAACGCCGTGACGTCGCCCAGGCCGGCGGCCGCCTCGGAGATCACCGCGCCGCCATAGGAGTGGCCGACCAGGACGACCGGCCCCGGCACGCTGGTCAGCAGACACCGCAGATAGAGGGCGTCATGGCGAAGCCCGCGCAATGGGTTGGCGATGGCCACCACCGGATAGCCGCGCTCCTGCAGGATGCGCGTGACCCCAGCCCAACTGGAAGCGTCGGCGAACGCGCCGTGGACCAGCACGATCGCAGTCCTGTTCATGTCACTGCCTTTCTGGGGATCGGTCGATGAAGATCCGAGCGGACTCGGCCACCTGGTCAATGGGCTTCGATGTCGCGCCTGGAAGTCGCAGGGACGGTGTTCGCCGACGTTCGTCCACGCAAGCGGCGGCATCATCCGGCACAGAAAAGATCGCGGAGCCGACTTCCGGCGCGATGATCACGCCCGCAAGCCCCATCGCGGTCGCGACGAGCATCGCGTTCACCGATGCCGACAAAGGACTCCGCGAAGTACCCGCCCACTCACTGAGGGCCATGCCTGCTCCTTCCCTGCCGCTCGCAGCGCCGACAGCTGATTCACCTGATGGGCAGTGCCCAACGAGGACACTCGACCGGCCGCATTCGCTTCGACTAGCGCTTCCGGATCGCCGGTGAACTACCGGGAGCCCGGTGAGTCCTCGATCACAGGCCCCCGCCACTCGCTACGGGCGAGGCTGGCGACAGGGCTGCGATCCTGGCCGTCGGTCACGCAAAGCGATGCACACACGGCTTGCCTGACGTCCCCTCATGACCGGTGCGTCGTAGCCGTGATCACACTCTCCCCGCGCCACTGAACGCCGACTGAATGCCCGCCGAACGCCTCGGTCGCACGACGACCGCAGGCAACAGCCCGCCCCCGGTTCGCGCCCCTGGACCTCGGCCGGGGCGGCGCAATTTCACAAGATCATCACCGCGACCACTACGCTGACGAAGTTTCGCTACACACATGTCGAAGTTCGGAGGACCCGTGGGTCACATCGAGGCACCCCGGTGCTCGCCCGACGCGGTTCGGTTCACGCTCCTCAGCGGAGTCGAAGCGCACCGCGGCGGCCAGCGGCTGCACCTGGGGCCGCCGCAGCGCAAGGCGGTGCTGTGCGCGCTTGTCTTCCGCCGCCGCCAGTGGGTGTCGGCCCAGAGCCTCCTCGACGCCTTGTACGAGGAATCCGTCCCGGCCAGCGGCATCGGCGTGATCCAGACCCACGTGGCCGGACTACGCCGGGTCCTCGAGCCCGAACGCAAACCGCGCACCCCACCCGCAGTACTGTTGTCCGGCCACGGCGGCTATCAGCTGCAAATCGGCGGCGAGCAGACCGACCTGGGCGAGTTCGACCGCCTGGTCGCCGAAGGCGAACGCTCCCGCGACCGATCCGACTTCACCGGCGCCGAACAGGCCTACGCCCGGGCGCTACGGCTGTACAGCGGCGAACCGCTGGCCGGCATACCCGGCCCCTACGCCGCCATGTGGCAAACGGCCCTGACTGAACGCCACCTGGCCGTCCTGGAAGACAGCCTGGATGTCGCCCTCACCCTGGGCCGGTGCGACGCGGTCATCGACAAGTTGCGGGTGCTGACCACCGAACACCCGCTGCGCGAACGCTCGCGCGCCCTGCTCATGCGCGCCCTGCACCTTCGCGGGCGTCAGTCCGACGCCCTGGAGGTCTATGCCCGGACCCGCCGGCTCCTCGTGGACGAGCTCGGCGTCGAGCCGGGCCACGAACTGCGCACTCTGCACAGCCAGATCCTGTCCGGCCGCGCTCCGGCGGCAGACCTGACAGCACTCCCCGACCCCGTCAGTGCAGCCGCGCCGACCGCCACTCCGAGCACGCCTGGCAAGACCTCCCCCGACCAGCCCCCGCTGACCGACCGTGAGGAGCAACTGGCCACCATCCTCGCGTCGGCCGAACGTGCCGCGGCCGGCGAAGGCGGCCTGGTCACGGTCTCCGGACTCTACGGACACGGCAAGTCCCGGCTCCTCGACGAAACGGCATTCCGCATACCCGGCACACGACGGGTCAACCTCCCGCCGACGACCGCCGCAGACAATGAACCGCTCGGCCTGCTGGCCGACATCCTCGGCAGCCTCGGTCTGCGTCCGGGCGAAGGCGGAGCAACTCTCCAGACCCTGCATGCCGGAAGAACAAACCACGAACTGGCGGACCTGGTCTTCCAATCCCTGGCCGGCAGTGCTGCCGGCCAGCAACTCGTGCTGCTCGTCGACAACGTCACCTTCGTCGACGAGCAGTCGCTCCGGCTCCTCCAGATCCTGGCGCAGCACTTGCGCACCTCACGGGTCCTCCTGGTGCTCGCTCTGGAGGAACAGCCGTGGGATCCGGTGGCAGTCCAGTGGAACGCCGCACTGGAGAAGGCCGCCTCCGCGGTCCTGCACCTGGGCAAGCTCAACGAGTCCGCGATCACCGAACTCGTGGCCGGCCGTCCGGGCGTGGACCGCCCCGAGGAACTCGCCACGAGCATCCACCAGGCTACGGCGGGCATCCCCTTGACCGTCGTCGCGCTGATCACCGATCAGTCGAATCTGCCCGACCCGCAGAACGTTCCGGCGTTTCCACCGGAGGGCCGGTTCACGCGGGCGCTGTCGCAGGTACTGGAGCACTACGAAGCCAAGCGTGCGATGCTGCTGCGGGCTCTGGCCGTGCTGCACGACGACCGGCCGACGCTTGAGGTCATCGCCGCGGCGTGCGAGGAGCCCGTGGCGTCTGTCCGGGACAAGTTCGAGCGCATGGTGACGGTCGGCATGCTGGCCTCGGTCAACCCCCCGCAGTTCCGCCACCCCGTGGTCGCCAACGCCATGCGATGGCTCATCACACCGCAGGAGACCACGCGCTTTCGCGTCGCGGCCGCCCAGCACGCCCGACTCTCCGGGCACAGCGCCCGCCGGATCGCCCACTACCTGGACGACCTCGCCGGCCCGCAGTGGTCCCACTGGACCTCCGTCCTGGTGGAGGCCGCCGATGAGTGCCTGCGTGACAACCTGGTTCAAGAAGCCCTGCGCCACCTCCAGGCCGCCCTGCGGGTCGCCGCCCCCGAGGAGCGCGACACCGTCCTCGTCAAGCTCGGGCAGCTGGAACTGTGGGTGAACCCGGCCGCGTCACTGGCCCACCTCGACGAGGCGCTCAAGACGCAGCGGGCCGCGAAGACGGCCCCCACCGCAGTGATCCCGCTCGCATGGACCATGGCCTCGCACCGCCAGGCCCAGGCCGCGCTCGCGCTCATGGACGAAGTGATCGCCGAGACCGAGCGGCAGTACCCGACGACGGCGAAGGCCATCCGAGCCTCCGCCTGGATGGTCGGTGCGCTCACCCACGAAGGCTGGGCATCGTACGTACAGCGGCTGCGTGCCGAGCAGACGGCCGGCACCGGCGCCCACGACCCCATCGCGGCCGCCGCCCTCACCTGGGATGACGCGTTCAACGTCCGGTGCAGCGTGCAGGAAGCGATGGCCCGCTTCCCCTCAGAGGGCAACGAGGACGGGGCGTGGGGGAATCTGCCTCGGGAGGTGGTCGGCATCCTGACCCACATCGCCGTGTGGGCCGATGACCTCACCCTCGCCGCCCAGCTCAGTGACCAGAACGATGACCGATATTTCGGCACCATCGACATCTACCGGCGCGTCCTGCTTTCGGAGATCCTCATACGCTGCGGCGACTACCAGAGGGCACTGGACGAGTGCGCCCCGGTGGCCGGCCTGCCGCTGGATCAGGTCCCGCGGCGCCCCGCCGCGCTGGTCGCCCAGTACGCCCATGCTCTGCTCGGCCTGGGCCGAGTCGACGAGGCCGAGCAGTGGCTGGACAGTGTGACCGAACACGCGAACCCCGAGGCATGGGAGTGGACGGTCGTGAAGTACGTGCGCGCCCTGATCTGCTCGGCCCGCGGACAGGCTCGCCAGGCCGCCGCACACTTCCTCGACTGCGGCCGGCGCAACGCCGCCTGGGGCCTGAACAACCCCGCCTACATCGCCTGGCGCTCATCCGCCGCGATGGAACTGCTCAAGATCGGCGAACACGAACGCGCCCGCGAACTCGCGGCGGCCGAACTCGCCATCGCGCAGCGCTGGAACACCCCCTTGACCATCGGACGCGCCTGGCGGGCCGTCGCACTGACCTCTCCCGAAGCCGTCACTCTGCCCCTGCTGGAGCAGGCCGTCGGCCACCTGCGCCGCAGCGAGACTCTGATCGAACTCGTCCCCGCCCTCTTGGACCTGGCCCGAACCTGCGTCAAGATCGGCGACACCCGGCGTGCCCGCGAGCTCCTGCTGGAGGCACGCGGCCTTGCCGACCCCCGAGGCATGGCTCTGCTCACCATCCAGATCGACGCCCGACTCGATGAGATCCCCCGGCCCGACGACGCGGTGCCGACACCCTGACGGCGGCGTTGGACCGACGTTGAGACGGGATTCAGCCTGCCCGAACAGGGTGGATCCATGAACCTCCTCACAACGGCGGCCAGGCGCTCGGTTGTCCCACACAAACCGCGTGTCGACGCGCCCATGGAATCGTCCGCCCGCACCACCACCTCGCGCGGGCGGACGAAGGCCCGTCCTCCGAAACCTGGGACGCCGGTGAGTTGCCCCGCGCCAGGCCTCCTGCCCGCCCCCCTGGGCTCCGCCGCTCTCCACATGCAAACCCCGCTCGCCGCCGTCAGCACGCCGAGGCCCGCCTACGGCCCCAGCGCCATGGCATGCGAGCGCCCCGGCGAGCCGGCCGACCTGCCGGAGATGCCCGACCCGTACGCCGTCCGCTATCGCGACGCCCGCGACCTCTCCCGGACCCTGCTGGGTCGGCTGACGGAGCTGGAGAAGGACACCCCGGCCCACTCCCACGTGCGCGGGGCACTGATCGAACTCAACCTCTCCCTCGTCAGGTTCGCCGCCCGCCGCCTCGGCACTCGACCGGAGACATACGAGGAGGTCCTGCAGGTCGGAACAATCGGCCTGATCAACGCCGTCGACCGCTTCGACCCGGCACGAGGCGTGGAGTTCGCCAGCTTTGCGATGCCCACCATCGTCGGCGAGATCAAGCACTTCTTCCGCGACTCCACGTGGGCTGTCCACGTGCCCCGACGCCTCCAGGACCTGCGTTCCACACTGGCCGACGCCCGGGCCCACCTCGAGCAGAACCTCGGACGCACCCCGAGCATGGCAGAACTGGCCGAACACCTCTCGATCGGTCCAGCAGACGTCTCTGATGCGCTCACTGCCGCCAACGCCTCCACCGCCGCCTCGCTTGACGCACTCCTGGACGCCGGGTCCCGACAGGCCGATCTCGAGCGCGGTTTCGGCTTCGACGATGCCCGCTTGCCTTTGGTCGACGAGCTTCTGTCGCTGCGCCCGTTGATCGCCGGCCTCACCGGACGCGAGCGCCTGATCCTTCACTTGCGCTTCATCGAGGAACTGCCCCAGACCGCCATCGCCCAACGCCTCGACATCTCGCAGATGCAGGTCTCCCGACTGCTCTCCCGCATCCTTTCCACCCTGCGCACCGGCCTGATCGGCGAGCAGGCTACGCCCCGCCCCTGAACCGTCCACGGGCTTCGAGAGCAGCGGCAACCGAGTGCCCGTGGAGCCGGGGTTGGCCGGCGACCCGGCTCACTGAGCGTCCACCGCCTCGTCCGGTGTTGCAGTCAGGAGCCGCTGGTGTCGAGCTCGTCGAGGACGTGTCGGGCGATGGCAAAGGCCGTGTTGGCGGCGGGGACACCGCAGTAGACGGCGGTCTGCAGCAGGACCTCGCCGATCTCCTCACAGGTTAGGCCGTTGGTGAGAGCGGCGCGCACGTGCAGGGCCAGCTCCTCGTGGTGGCCTCCGGCGACCATGGCGGTGAGGGTGACGCAGCTGCGGGAGCGTCGGTCCAGGCCCGGCCGGGACCAGATCTCTCCCCAGGCGTAGCGGGTGATGAAGTCCTGGAACTGTGCGGTGAAGTCAGTGGTGCGTGCCACTGCCTGGTCGACGTGGGAGTCGCCTAGGACGGCGCGGCGCACCTGCATGCCTACGGCGTGCCGGTCGGCTGCACCGTCGGCGGAGCCCGCAGTCGTGGCGAAGTGGGCGTGGAGGGCGGCGGTGACAGGGCCGGGTTGTTCGACGCCGGCGAGGTGGGCGGCCTCGCGCACCTCGGTGAGTGCGGCGTCGGGGATGTTGTCGGCGAGTTGTCGGGCGTGGGCCGGTGGGGTGGCCGGGTCCTGGCGTCCCGCAACGACCAGCGTGGGCGCGGTGATCCGCAGGAGATCGTCGCGCAGGTCGTAGTCGGCGAGGGCGTCGCAGCAGGCGGCGTAGCCGGCAGGGTCGGCGGCGGCCAGGTCGGCGAGCAGGGTCGCGCCGTACGGGGTGGCGGCGGTGGCCGGTTCGGCGAACCAGCGGCTGGGGGTGGTGGCGAGCAGCGGTTCGGTGCCTTGCTCGCGGACCAGGCGGGCCCTCTCGTGCCAGGCGGCGGGTTCGCCGAAGTGGGCGGAGGAGCACATAAGGGCGAGGGTGGAGATGCGGTGGGGGTGGTGGATGGCGAGGTGGGCGCCGATGGCGCCGCCGAGTGAGATGCCGGCGTAGTGGAAGGCGGGCCAGCCGTGGTGATCGGCGAGGTCGAGCACGAGTTGTGCGAGATCGGCCACGGTGGTGGCCCCGGGGGCCGGGTTCGGCAGGACGGTGGTGGGCGTGCTGCCGTGGCCGGGCAGGTCGAAGCGGAGCACCCGGTGGGTGCGGGCGAGTGCGTTCAGCTGGGGAGCCCAGACAGCCAGTGAGGTACCCAGCGAGGGGCCGAGGATCAGCGGCGGCGCGTCGGTGGGGCCGTCGAGGTGGTGGTGGAGCAGACGCGGGTGATGACTCACGGGTGTTTCCTTCTGCGGCACGTCGGGGTGCCGGGTGGTGGCTCAGTGCTGCGCGGGCGGGGTACGCAGGGAACGGTCGACGAGGGCGGTGGCGGAACCGAGGTAGTGGGCGGGGTCGGCGAGTTCGGCCAGTCGGCCTTCGGGCAGGGCAAGCCCGGTAAGGGCTGGATCCTGGCGTAGTGCCTGGTAGAGGGGGATGCCCTGTTCGGCGGCGCGGTGGGAGGCGCGGGTGAGGAGGTCCTTGGCCGGTCCGCGTCCGATCAGTGGGGCCAGGGCGATGCCGATCCGCTCGGAGACGATCAGCCCTTCGGTGAGGTCGAGGTGGGTGCGCATCCGCTGCGGCATGACCCGGAGTTGCTCGGCGAGTTCGGCGGCGCCGCGGGCGGCGCCGCCGGTCAGCCTGAGAGCCTCGCGCAGGGTCTGCCATTCGGCGTGCCAGGCGCCGGAGGGTCGCTCGTCCTCGGCAGTCATCGATCCGAGCAGGATCGCGGCGAGCGCCGGTAGCCGGCGGGCAGCTGAGGCGATCAAGGTGGCGTGGACCGGGTTGTTCTTGTGCGGCATGGCCGAGGATGCTCCGCCACTGCCTTCGGTGACCTCGGCGATCTCGGTGCGGGAGAGAACAAGAACGTCGGCGGCGATCTTGCCGAGTGCCCCGGCGGTGAAGGCCAGCGCGGCGCCGAGATCGGCGATCGGGGCGCGCAGGGTGTGCCAGGGCAGTGCGGGCTCGGCGAGCCCGGTCTCGGTGGCGTACTCGGCCAAGAGCCGCAGTCCGATGTCGCCGCCTGCAACGGGAGTCCGGTCGGCTTCGGCGTAGGCATGGAAGGCGGCCAAGGTGCCTGCAGCGCCGCCGAGTTGGACGGGCAGCGATTGCCGGACGGCCTGCAGGCGGGCATCGGCATCGAGGACCAGGGAGCGCCAGCCGGCGACCTTGAGGCCGAAGGTGGTGGGGACGGCGTGCTGGGTGAGGGTGCGGCCGGGCATCGGGGTGTCGCGGTGCTCGGCGGCGATGTGGGCCAGGGCGGCGGCGGTGCGCTCCAGGTCGGCACGCACCGGGGGGAGGGTGCGGTGAGTGACCAGCATGGCGGCGGTGTCGAGAATGTCCTGGCTGGTGGCACCGCGGTGGACGTAGGCGGCCGAGCCCGGATCCCGCATCGCGACGGTCGTGGTGAGGTCGGCCACGAGCGGGATCACCGGATTGCCACCGGAGCCGGCGCGCCGGGCGAGATCCGGCAGGTCGTAGCTGTCGGCGGTGCAGGCCGCGCCGACCGCCCGGGCGGCCCGGGCGGGGGCTAGGCCGACGGTGACCTGGGCGCGGGTGAGGGCCGCCTCCGCGTCCAGCATGGCCTGCAGAAAGGCGGCGTCACCGGTGGCGGTCTCGGCCGCCGAGCCGGCGTATCCCGGGGAGAGCAGGCCGAGGACGGCGCCCGGTGAGGAGTTGCCGGCGCGGTTGTCAGGCGAACTCAAGGAAGACCGTCTCCTCGTCCGGTCCGTCCCCCGCCTGGAGGCGGATGTCGAAGTGGTACACCCCGTCGCGTTCGGCCGTGGCGACCAGGGTTGCCCGGCGCTCGGTGGGCAGTTCGCCGAGCACCGGGTCCGCGGCCAGCGCCGTCACCTGCTCGGGCAGGTAGATACGCGTGTACAGGTGCTGCAGCAGGCCGCGGGCGAAGACGCACACCGCCAGGTAGGGCGTCGCACCGTCGCGGTGGGCACCCGGTGCGAGCGTACGCAGGGTCCAGCCACCGTCGCTGCCTGTGGCGACACGGCCGAAGCCGGTGAAGTCCACACCGGTGCGGCCCAGGACGGCGCCGGTCCCCGGGGCGCGGCGCAGCGACCCGGGGACCCCCGTCAGGCTGCCCTCCGGGGCGGGCGGCCAGGACGACAGGAGCGCGTCGGGGACCGGGGCACCGGCGCC
>NZ_JBHYGR010000058.1:23979-54019 GCF_042738155.1 Kitasatospora sp. NPDC059088
CGCGCGGGGGGCGCGTCCCGCCCCCGGCGCCGGGGGTATCACCCCCACCGGGGCGCCCCCCCGCGGGGGCGGGCCCCGGGGGGGGGGGCCCCCCCCCCGGGGGACGCCGGTCAGGCTGCCGTCCGGGGCGGCCTGCCAGAACTCCAGGAGCGCGTCGGGTACCGGGGCACCGGCGCCGTCGAGGACGCGTCCGCGGATGGTGATGGTGGCGGGGTGGCCGGTGGGGGCTATCGTCTCGCCGCCGGTGAACGGCAGGGCGTAGCCGTAGAAGGGGCCGATGGTCTGCGAGGGGGTCGGGGGAAGATGGATCATTGGCGGCCTTCTTCGGTCCAGGTGGCGGCGGGGCCGTCGAGGACGATGTCCCAGCGGTAGCCGAGCGAGCATTCGGCGACGGACAGGTTGTGGTCGTAGGTGGCGACCAGGCGCCGGCGGGCGGCGGCGTCGGTGACGGAGTGGAGGATGGGGTCGTAGGGGAAGAGCGGGTCGCCGGGGAAGTACATCTGGGTGACGAGGCGCTGGGTGAAGGCGGTGCCGAAGAGGGAGAAGTGGATGTGGGCGGGCCGCCAGGCGTTGGTGTGGTTGCGCCAGGGGTAGGGGCCGGGCTTGACGGTGGTGAAGCAGTACAGGCCCTGGTCGTCGGTGAGGCAGCGGCCGGCGCCGGTGAAGTTGGGGTCCAGTGGGGCGGGGTGCTGGTCGCGCTGGTGGGTGTAGCGGCCGGAGGCGTTGGCCTGCCAGATCTCCACCAGCTGGCCGGTGACGGGTCGGCCGTCGCGGTCGAGGACGCGGCCGGCGACAGTGATGCGTTCGCCGACCGGCTCGCCGGTGTGCTGGCGGGTGAGGTCGGAGTCGAGGTCGGTGATGTCGGTGACGCCGAAGGCGGGGCTGGTCAGTTCGACGGCTTCGGGGTCGTGCACGGCGACCAACGGGCCCAGCGGGTGGCGAAGCCTGCTGCTGCGGTAGGGCGGGTAGTCGCGGTCGGGGTGGTGGCGGTGGGGGGCTCCGGCGGCGCGGGTTTTGGCGTAGGAGTCGCGCAGGTCGGCAATCTCGCGGTTGATGGCGGCCTGGCTGACCGGCTCTCGCGCGGGTGGGGGTGCGGCGGTCATGAGGTTGGGTCCTTCTGCGGGCGGGGTCGGGTCAGCGTTCGAGGACGATGGCGAGTCCCTGTCCGACGCCGATGCACAGCGAGGCGAGACCCTTGCCGGAGCCGGCGGCGGCGAGCTGGTGGGCAACGGCACCGGTGAGGCGGGCGCCCGACGCCCCGAGGGGGTGACCGATGGCAATGGCTCCGCCGCGCGGGTTGACGATGACCGGGTCGAGGTCGGACAGGGCGGCAAGGCAGCCGAGCGCCTGCGCGGCGAACGCCTCATTCAGCTCCACGGTCTGCAGGTCTCCGAAGCCGGCACCGACCTTCGCCATCGCCTTGGTGATGGCGTCGACCGGGCCGAGGCCGAAGTACTGAGGCTCGATCGCGGAGACCGCCGAGGTGCGGATGCGGGCCAGCGGCTCGCGGCCGATCGCGGCAAGACCTGCCTCGTCAGCGAGCAGCAGGGCGGCCGCGCCGTCGTTGAGCGGGGAGGAGTTGCCGGCGGTCACGGTGCCGCCGGTGCGGAAGGCCGGCTTGAGGTGGGCCAGTGCCTCCATGGAAGTGTTGTCGCGGATGCCCTCGTCGCGGGAGAGCACCACTCCGTCGACCGGCGCGATCTCGTCGTCGTAGAGGCCGTCCTGCCAGGCGCGGGCCGCCTTCTGATGGCTGGCCAGGGCGAAGGCGTCCTGTGCGTCGCGGCTGATGCCGTACTTGTCGGCGATCAGCTCGGCTCCCTCACCGAGTGCGACCGTCCACTCGTCGGGCATCCGGGGGTTGACCAGGCGCCATCCGAGGGTGGTGGAGGAAAGCTGCGCATGGCCTGTCGGGAAGGCCCGCTCGGGCTTGGGGAGCACCCAGGGAGCGCGGCTCATCGACTCCACGCCGCCGGCGATGACGACGGAGGCATCGCCCAGGGCGACGGCGCGGGCGGCCTGGATGACCGCCTCCATGCCGGAGCCGCAGAGCCGGTTGACGGTGGCACCGGGCACGGTGACGGGAAGTCCGGCGAGCAGCGTCGCCATCCGGGCTACGTTGCGGTTCTCCTCACCGGCGCCGTTGGCGTTGCCGAGAACCACATCGTCGATGCGGGTCGGGTCCAGGTCGGGGCTGCGGCCGACCAGGGCGCGAAGCACTCCGGCGGCGAGATCGTCGGGACGTGTCCCGGAATGAGCGCCGCCGTAGCGGCCGATCGGGGTGCGGACGGCATCGACGACGTAGACGTCCCGCGGACGCTCGATCATCAAGGGGCTCCTGGGGGTAAGGGTACGGGATGGTACGAGGAGGCCCGCCGGCGCGGCGACTGTCCGGGCTGGCGGGCGGCCGGCCGACGGTCAGACCGATGTCGCCAGGGCCGACACGACGCGGATGGGGGCCGCGGTGCGGGCGGCGATCTCCTCGGCGGTGACACCGGGGGCCGTCTCGACGAGGACCAGGCCGTCGTCGGTGACGTCCAGGACGCCGAGGTCGGTGATGATGCGGTTCACGCACGCCTTGCCGGTGAGCGGCAGGGTGCATTCGGCGACGATCTTCGGGCTGCCGTCCTTGGCGGTGTGCTCCATCAGCACGATGACCTGGCGCGCGCCATGGACCAGGTCCATGGCCCCGCCCATGCCCTTGACTATCTTGCCGGGGATCACCCAGTTGGCCAGGTCCCCGCGGGCCGAGACCTGCATGGCGCCCAGGACGGCGGTGTGGATGTGGCCGCCGCGGATCATGCCGAAGGAGAGCGCGGAGTCGAAGAACGCCGCGCCGGGCAGGACGGTGACGGTCTCCTTGCCCGCGTTGATCAGATCGGGGTCGACCACCTCCTCGGACGGGTAGGGACCGACCCCCAGGATCCCGTTCTCCGACTGGAGCACCACCCGGATCCCGTCCGGCACGTGGTCCGGGATCCGGGTGGGCAGGCCGATTCCGAGGTTGACGTAGTCACCGTCGTTGAGCTCCATGGCGGCGCGGGCCGCCATCTCGTCCCTGGTCCAGGCCATCAGGCGTGCACCGTCCTCTTCTCTATTCCCTTGTCCGCCGCCTGCTGGGGCGTCAGTTCGACGACGCGCTGGACGAACACGCCCGGCAGGTGGATCTCGTCCGGGTCCAACACGCCGGGCTCGACCAGTTCCTCGACCTCGGCGACGGTGATCCGCCCGGCCATGGCGGCCAGCGGGTTGAAGTTGCGGGCGGAGCGGTGGAAGACCAGGTTGCCGAGACGGTCGCCGCGGGCAGCGCGCACCAGGGCGTAGTCAGTTGTGATACCGCGCTCCATCACGTACTGGCGGCCGTCGAAGGTACGCACCTCCTTGTGCGGCGATGTCACGACCACCGACCCGTCGGCGGCGTAGCGCCAGGGCAGGCCGCCCTCGGCGACGAGGGTGCCGACACCGGCCGGGGTGAAGAAGGCGGGGATGCCACAGCCGCCGGCCCGCATCCGCTCGGCCAGGGTGCCCTGCGGGGTCAGCTCCAACTCCAGTTCGCCGCCCAAGTACTGGCGGGCGAACTCCTTGTTCTCGCCGATGTAGGACGCGGTCACCCGCGCGATCTTTCCGGCGGCCAGCAGGATGCCCAGGCCCCCGCCGTCCGTGCCGCAGTTGTTCGACACCACGCGCAGTCCTGTGACACCGCGCTCGAAGAGCGCGTGGATCAGCACGTTCGGGACGCCGACCAGACCGAACCCGCCGACGGCGAGCGACGCGCCGTCCGCCATGTCCGCCACTGCCTCCTCGGCAGTGGCCACCACCTTGTCCATCAGCAGAGCGCTCCAATCCGTTCGTTCATCAAACTTGTGCGGCATATCGCCGCCGGTTCCCCGCCTTCGAAGCCCCTGGATCGAATCACCACCCGCCCCGCGACCCGGGCCTGGAACCCGCCTGCCGATCACCAGCCCGTAGGCCTGTCAGGGCGGCAACGCGGGGCACCCACAGTGGGCCGCCGGCAGGCCCGGCAAGGCCGTGGCCCCTGCCACGCCCCCGCGCATGACCACCGAGGCGCGACATCGTCCGGCTCCAACGGCGCATCGGTGGCGCCTACTTGGCGACCGGCCTGGCGTCGTAGGAGATGCGGCCCGCTGGCAGGTAGAACAGGGCGATCAGCCCGCCACCACGTCCCTCGGGGTAGTGCTTGCTCGCCGGCGCCGGGGCGGTCCAGCCCGCCCCCTGCCAGCCGTGCGGGCCGCGGAGCTCGGCGCCCGCGTCGATCGGGACGACCATGTTGATCTCGCCGTACGGGTGCTGGTGGAACTGGCCCCGGTAGACCGGCACGCTGTTCATGTACACCGCGGTGATACTGAAGTACTCGGTCCGCTCGGAGGGCGGCTCGATGACGCTGCGGCGGTAGTGAGGACCGTCGATCTCGACGTTCGCGGCCCACCCCTCCTCCAGCCCCTGCTTGACCAGCTTCGACAGGTCCGTGTGCAGCTCGGAGTCGGGGCCGTAGGTGGTGTTGAGCCAGGTTTCCAGTTCCTTGCCTGCGGTGCGGTTCTTGATCTCCCGCAGGAACGGGATACTGCGCTCGACGAGAGCCTGCCTGCTGTCCACGGTGTTCACCTTCTCTGTGGTGTGGGGAATGAGCTTGTGGAGTGGAGCCGCAGGCTAGTTACACCGAATCGGCGTAACTAAACATGCGGTGATCATTCGGCCTTGTCGGACCCACCTGGAAGGCGACTGGGCCCGGTGGCCTTGCGCCGCCCGGGAGCGTTGCCCGGCGGGACCGAGTGCTGCGCGGGGCAGGCGCCACGGCTGTCCCCTGGGGAAGGTTCAGGACCTGCCCGCGGCCTTCTCCATCCACCAGATGTCCCCCTCGGGGCAAGTTACTTTACAGATAGAGACTGTAACTTTTCTTTTCCGGACGGGGAAGTCCGAGCGAGCGGGAAGGACACCGCGAACCTGACCGGGCTCGCTGCCGGCAGCCGGACGACCATCTCCCGGTTCCGCGTTCGACAACGTGCGTCGGACACTTGAGAGGCAGACCGTCGGCGGTGGCGGGCTGGTGAAGCTATTCCGTTCCGATCGCCGTCAGGACCGGGGTGCGGGCCGCGCGGCGCGCCGGCCACAGCGAGGCCAGGAGACCGGCGAGTGCGGCCAGGAGCAGGAGGACGACCAGGCGCCCGACGGGCACGCCGTGGTGGTAGCCGGAAAGGTGGCCGGCGATCAGTTCACCGCCGGCCCAGCCGAGGAAGACGCCCAGGGCGGTGCCCAGCACGCCGCCGAAGACGGCGATGACGACGGCTTCGGCGCGCACCATGGCGCGCACTCCCGCCCGGGTGAGGCCGATCGCCCGCAGCATGCCGATCTCGCGCCGGCGCTCGGCGACGGACAGCGCCAGGGTGTTCGCGATACCCAGGAACGCGACCGTGACGGACAGCGCGAGAAGGGCGTAGAGCAGGTTCAGCATGCGGTTGGTGCCGTCTGCGGCCGCCCGTGCCAGGTCGTCGCTGCTGTCGATGCTCAGGGCAGGGCTGTCGCCGAGGGCGTGAGTGAGGGCGAGCCGCAGCGCGGCGCTGGGGTGGTCCCGGGTGGTGAGAAGGACCTTCTTGGCGGTGTCAGGGGCCGAGGACAGGACGGCGGTGTCGATGAGGATGCCGGTCAGCAGAGTGTTGGACTCGTACACGCCCGCCACCGTCAACTGCGCGGGCCGTCCGTCCGGTAGCTGGGCGTTGAACCGGCTTCCCGCTGTCCAGCCGTAAGCGCGGGCGTCGTCGGTGGTCACCAGGACTCTCGGGCCACCGAATGCATCCGCCGACCCGCCGGCCAGACGAAGGCGCAGCATGTCGCGCACGGCCGTGGTGGGAACGGCCAGTGCGTACTGCCGGCCCTGGTTGATGGACAGTTCCGCTTCACGGATCGCTGCGGTGGCGGTGACGTCGGAGCTGGCGGCCAGGCGCTGTTCCACGGTGGCGGACAGGGGAGTGAGGTCCTGCATCGAGACGACGTAGTCGGCCTTGACGACGTGGGCGCTCTGGGCGTTGGCGGCGGCGAGGCCACCGGCCGCGATCATGGTCAGGGCCGTCACCAGGCTCACGCCGATGACCAGCGAGGCGGCGGCCGCCGCGGTCCGCCAGGGGTTTCGGGTGCTGTTGCGTATCGCCAGCCGCGCGCTGATCCCGGCCCTGCCGAGGAGGGGGCGGACCGGGGCGAGGGCTGGTGCGACCAGCATCGGCAGGAGTGCGAGCAGGCCGGCGGCGGCAAGGACGGCACCCAGTGCCACCACCGGGGCGCCGTTCTGGATGCTGTCGGTCCTCGGTCCGGCCAGCAGACAGGCCACCCCGCTGCCGGCCAGCAGGATGCCAACGAGCACGCGGGCCCTGCCGCTTCTCTTCGGTGCCGGGGCGAGAGCGGTGCGCAGGGCGGCCAGCGGCGCGATTCGGGCAGCCCTGCGGGCGGGCAGCCATGCGGCGACCAGCGTGGTCAGCACCCCCGCCAGCAGGGGGAGGACGAGCGCGTAAGCGGGCAGGCTCAGAGACCCACCGGTGGGGAGTGGGCCGCCCTTGCCCAGACCGCTGGCAAGGGGGCGCAGGCCCTGGGCGACGCCGATGCCCACCGCGATCCCGGCCAGTGACGCCACGAGCGCGACCAGAAAGGCCTCGGCCAGCACCAGACGGGTGATCTGGCGACGCGAGGCCCCGATCGCCCGCAACAGGCCGATCTGCCTGGCCCGTTGGGCGACGAGCATGCCGAAGGTGTTCGTGATCAGGAAGCAGGAGACGAACAGCGCGACGGCGGCGAAGGACAGCAACGTGGTGCGCAGCCCGGTGACCGTGCTCTGAGCGGCAAGCTGCTGGTCCCGGGTGAGGAAGGCCGCCGTCATGGTGACCGTGCCCGGGAGCGTCCGCTCCGCTGCCTGCTGCAGCTGCTCGGCCGGAATGCCGGGTGCGGCCTTGACGTGGAACTCGCTGTAGTGGCCGGGGCTGGTGAAGTGCTGCTGCGCGGTCGCGGTGTCGAACAGCACCAGGCTTCCACCGGCGGTGACGGCGGGCTCGGCCTGTGTGGTGAAGACACCGCTGATCCGCGCGGTGAGACCAGGCCCGTCCACCGAGATCCGGGCGGTGTCCCCCACATGGTAACCGCACCGTGCGGCGCTGGCCTCGTCGACGGCGATCTCGCCGCCTCCGGCGGGTGGGCGACCGCCGATGAAGGTGAATCGAGGGTCGCCTTCGCCGCTGTATGCGTAGTTGCCCGCCCTGGCGGGGCCGCCGCGACCGGCCGGGCGGCCGTCCGGACAGCCCAGGGCCGTCGAGCCCGAGACGACGGCGAGGACACCGCCGGCCTCGGGAAGGCCCTGCACCCGCCGCAGGTCGGCCGGGGTCAGGGACGGCAGCCGGTCATCCGGCGCCGCGGCGGCTCCCCGGCCGTCCGGACGGATCACCACATCGGTGTGGGTGTACGTCTGCTGGTAGGAGCCGGTGAGCGCATCGGAGACGGTGGCGGTGAACAGGAGGATCCCGGTGACGAAGGCGACGCCGACGGTGACGGCCAGCGCAGTCAGCGCCATGCGGGACTTGTGGGCGCGTACGGTGCGCCAGGCGGTGCGAAACATGAAAGTGCGAAGTCCTGACTTGGCAGCGGGCAGCCTTGCCGGCCGCGCAGCGGTAGGGGCGGACGAAGTCAGCGCGATCGCCGGGCGTCGAGATCCTTCATCCGGTCCAGCACCGCATCCGCGGTGGGTCCGTCCATCTCGTCCACGATCCGGCCGTCCATGAGGAACACCACCCGGTCCGCGTAGGCGGCGGCGCCCGGGTCATGGGTGACCATGACCACCGTCTGCCCGAGCTCACGCACCGAGTGCCGCAGGAAGCCGAGCACCTCCGCTCCGGAGCGCGAGTCGAGGTTGCCGGTCGGCTCGTCAGCGAACACGATCTCCGGCCTGGCCGCGAGCGCCCGGGCGATGGCCACGCGCTGCTGCTGGCCGCCGGACAGCTGGGAGGGCCGGTGGGAGAGGCGAGAGGCCAGCCCCACCGTCGCGATGACGGTGTCCAGCCACTCCTTGTCGGGTGTCCGGCCCGCGATGTCGAGGGGCAGAGTGATGTTCTCCAACGCGCTCAGCGTCGGCAGCAGGTTGAACGCCTGGAAGATGAAACCGATCTCGTCCCGGCGCAGCCGGGTGAGCTGCTTGTCGTTCAGGGCGCCCAGCTCCGCGGTGCCGATGCGCACCGAGCCGCTGGTGAAGGAGTCGAGGCCGGCCATGCAGTGCATCAGCGTCGACTTGCCCGACCCGGACGGGCCCATGATCGCGGTGAACATGCCCCGACCGAAGTCCGCGTCGACCTTGTCCAGCGCCACGACCCGTGCCTCGCCGCTCCCGTATGACTTGCTCAGACCCCGCGCGCAGGCGGCGGCCTCGTTCGGCAATACGGTCGGCGCGGTCAAGGTGCTGCGTTCACGGCTCATACGAACTCCTCAGGGGCAGACGGCAGATCGACATCGACGATCCTCCCGGCACGGGCCGGGTGCGCGGATCGACCGGATGGCCGACTGCCATGCCGGAGCCTCGGTCAAACGGTGGAGGGCCGGCGGATGCGCGTGGGCGTAGCGTGGGCCGACATGTTCACCACCTCGGCGCGCGCCATGCTCGCCTCCTGGCTCCGAAGCCACCGCGGCCACGCCATCGCCGCCGCGTCGGCCCTGGCCGTGATGACCGCCGAGGCCCTCGACACCGGCTTTGCGCCCACAACCGCCGCGACGATCGCCGTCGGTCTGCTGTGCGTCGCGGCGCTCCTGGCGCCGCCCCACCATCTGACGCGCACCGGATGGGCCGCGGTCACCGCCTCCACCGGCCTGTCCCTGGTGACCGCCCACCTGGCGCACCGACCCGAGCACTCTCCCGGCACCACGGAGATGGGCGTGCTGCTGCTCCTCACCATCCGCACGATCCGCCACGAGCCCGTCCGAGGGATGATCCCGCTCGCCACCGCCGCCTATCTCGCCGCCACGCTGGTTCTGCTGCGCCTGCCCGGCTCCGAGTTCGTCAAGGCGGCCAAGTACAGCGCCCCGGTCTTGCTGCTCGCCGCCCCCGTGCTGGTCCTCCTCGGCCTCTACCTGCGCCTGCTCGATGCCACCCGTGAACGTGAGCACCAGGCCCGCCTGAACGCCCAGCGCCTCGAATACGCCCGTGAACTGCACGACTTCGTCGGTCACCACGTCACCGCCATCACCGCGCAGGTCAAAGCCGTGCGCTTCACCACCGCAAACGGCCGCCCGCCGACATCCCAGGTTCTGGACCAGGCCTTGGCCAACATCGAGGACGCCGCCGCACAGGCGACGGACTCCATGCGGGCCATGGTCACCTTCCTGCGTCAAGCGGACCGCTCTGCGCCGCTGGATGCCCCCGATGGACTGCATGGCCTGCCGGACCTCGCGGAATCCCTGCGCTCGGCCGGACCCGCCGTCCGCCTCACCATCGACCCCAGGCTGCTCGCGGCGCCCCCGGCCGACCACATCGCCTCAACGGTCCACCACATCGTCCGGGAAGCCCTGACCAACATCCGCAAACACGCCGGCCAGGCCGACACGGTCACCATCGACATCCGCCTGGCCTCGAACGATGTCGCGCTCACCGTCTGCGTCACCGACAACGCCGAGCCCCAGGCCGACACGCCGCCATGCCGAAGCCCCGACGGGTTCGGCATCACCGGACTGCGTGAGCGCGTCCACGCCCTGGGCGGACGCCTGGCCGCAGGACCCGGACCGGCCGACGGCTGGCAGGTGAGCGCCGAGATCCCCCTCAGCCGCAACGCCTCCGCAGGCCCGTCCTGACGCCTGGCACGATGGGCACCATGACCATCCGCGTCCTCCTCGCCGACGACCAGGTCACCGTGCGCGCCGCGTACCGGATGATCCTCGACTCCCAACCGGACATCGAAGTCGTCGCCGAAGCCGCGACCGGAACCACCGCCGTCGCCGAAGCCCGCCGACTGCGCCCCGACGTCTGCCTGCTCGACATCCGCATGCCCGGTATGGACGGACTCGAAGCCACCCGCCTCCTCGCCGGACCCGACGCGGCACAACCGCTCAAGGTGATCATCGCCACCACCTTCGACCTCGACGAATACGTCTACAGCGCGCTGCGGCACGGAGCGTGCGGCTTCGTCCTCAAGGACTGCTCCCCCGCTTTGCTCATCGAAGCCGTCCGCGCGGCCGCCGTGGGCGGCTCGCTCATCTCCCCCTCCGTCACCGTCCGACTCCTGCGGCACATGACCGCCCAGCCCACGCGGCAGCCGGCCCGCCCCGGACCCGACGCTCCCCCGCCGCACGAGCCACTCACCCCTCGCGAACAGGACGTCGTCGCCATGGTCGCCCGAGGCCTGACCAACGACGAGGTCGCCGCCGCCCTCTACGTCACCCTCTCCACGGTGAAGACCCACCTCGGCAGCGCCCAGCGCAAACTCGGCGCCCGCAACCGCGTCGAAGTCGCCGCCCGCGCCTGGCAGCACGGCCTGACCTGAGGCCAACACCCAGGGCCGGGTTGGCCGTTGATTCGGCGCGCATCGGCAACCTCGTTCGAACTCACGCCGACCCAGCAGGCCTCCCACACGCCTCGGCATCCGCGACGTGACTCTCGCGCCGTCAACTCCCGGCCACTGGGCTCGACTCACTGATGGGCACTTGCATGCCGGTGCGGCATCCGCGAGGGGGCTGCACTCGGACGCAAGTTGCGTTACAGTCATTACTTGTAACGGTAGTTCCCAGTCCGGGGGCCGCCGACTACTACTGCACTGGAGGACAGCCATGGCAAGCACCTACGAACACGGTCGAGTGGGACTGCTGCTCGTCGACCTCGTCAACGAGAACTTCTCGAAGGACGGCAAGGCCTATTCCATCTACGCGCCGGAATACGAACGGCTGGGTACGATCGACAACCTGAAGAAGCTCATCGCCGGTGTGCGGCGGCACAAGGACGTTCCCGTCTTCTACTCGACGACGTCCTTCACCGATGAGGACTACTCGACGTGGAAGCACGTCTCCGGGATCCACCGGCAGATGTTCGACAGCCGGATGTTCGGGGCCGGCACCTGGAACACCGAGTTCCACGAGGACCTGGCTCCCCGGCCGGGCGACGTGGTCCTCGCGCCGCACAAGAGCCTCGACGTCTTCCACCACACCGACCTGGAATTCCAGCTCCGGCAGCGTGGCGTCGAATACCTGGCGATCGCCGGGGTCTCCGGGATCATGGCCGTCGAATCGACGGCCCGCACCGCGATGGAGCGCGGCTACCACGTCACCGCGTTCACCGACGCGATAGCCGCTCCCGGTGGCCTGGTCACCTACCAAGCGATGATGCGCGGCCTGAGCATGGTCTCCCACAACGTGGTCGGCGTGGACGACTTCCTGGCCTCGCTCGACGAATCCGCGGCATAGGACATCCACGATCGATCCGGCGAGAAGGGCGGCTGGGGCATGCGGCGAACGCAATCGGGACCGGCGGATGCCTACGATCGGTTCCTGGCATCCGATCCCGGACTGATTCGGCTGCTCTCCGCCCTCGGCACGGTCGGCGCGGTGCTGCTGACGCTCGGTGCCCTCACGGCACTGGACGCCCCGGTGCCGATCCTGGTGACGGGTGCCCTCACGGCGATGGTCAGCACGGCCGCGGTCACCGAACCCCGGCCGCGCGACCAAGCGCTGACCCTGGCAATGGGCGTGCCGGTCTCTCTGACCGTCATGACGGTCGGAAGCGTGCTGGCCCCGTACCGGGTCGTTGCGGATGTGGTGTTCGTGCTCCTGATCTTCGCCGCCATCCACATCCGGCACCTGGGCCCGCGCGCGACCACACTGGGTGTCTTCGCCTTCCAGCTCTTCTTTGTGACCCAGTTCGTCGGGACCCGCGTGGAGCAGTTGCCACAGTTGTCCGTGGCCGTACTGACGGCCTTCCTCGGCTCGGCGCTGGTCCGGTTCACCGTCCTGCGCTCGTCGCCGCAGCGGACGCTGACACGGCTGCAACGAGCCTTCGACCTGCGTCTCGTGCTGGTGCTCGACTCGCTGATCGATGTGACCGAGGGCGGACCGCTGGCGCCACGCACCCAGCGGGCGGTCGACGACCTACGCCGACAGGCTGCCCGCCTGCACACGGGCGCACTGATGATCCAGAAGCAGCTGGCGGCCCGCACGACCGACGAGCACACCGCCACCGCGATCCAGCGCCACGTGGCGGAAGCCGAAACGGCCGTGGAACGGCTGGCCGTCCTCGTGCTGCGAGTCCTGCGGCCCGGCGCCGACGTCGACACCCTGGCCCGACACCTGACGAAGGCACGACCCGCCGGTTTCCCCGCCGACGCCCAGGACCTGGCGACGCTGCCCGTACTGAACTCGGAGCTGCGTGCGCTGCGCACGGCGATCGGTCCGGGTCCGCTGCGGCCGGCCGGCCCCGATGCCGACGAGGTCCGCGACCGGCTGTTCGGCTACCGCCGTGACGAGCACCTGCCCGACGCATCCCCGGCGATGCAGGACGTCTTCCGCTCCGCCGGAGACCTCGCCCACGCCCTGCTTCGCTATCGCCCGGCCATCGACGGTCAAACCCTGGCGGCCCAGAACACCCCCGGGACAGCACGGGTTCGTGAGGAGCTCCGGGCGGTGGGATCCGACCTGGCGAAGGACGCCGTACAGGATCAGCACGGCCCTCGCCTCCGCCCCACCACCAGGACCGCACTCCAGGTCGCGACCGGATCGGCACTGGCCATCGTCGGCGGCGAACTGCTGTCACCCCAGCGCTGGTACTGGGCGGTTTTCACCTGCTGGGTGGTGTTCATCGGCACCGGCTCCACCGGCGAGATCCTCGTCAGGGGATACCGGCGCCTGATCGGCACGGTGACGGGTGTCGCCGCCGGACTCGCCCTCGCCGCCCTGATAAGCGGCGCACCTTGGCCGGCCTTCGCGCTGGCGGGCCTCAGCGTGTTCGGGATGTACTACACGATCACGGTGTCCTACACCCTGATGTCCTTCTTCGTCACCACCATGCTCGGCATGCTCTACACGCTGCTCCACACCCTCACCCCGGGCGTGCTGGTGGTGCGGATCGAGGAGACCGCGCTGGGAATCGCGTGCGGACTGACCGCCGCTCAGCTCGTGCTGCCGGTGCACACCCGCGAACGCACGGACCAGCTGCTGCGCGACGTGCTGGAGCAGCTGCGAGCGGTGCTCTCCCGATCGCTGGCCCAGTTGAGCGGCGAGCCCGGCGGGGACCTGCTCGACCCGGCCCGCGCACTGGATACGGCCCTGGACGGCCTGCGCCTGTCGGTGCAGCCGCTGACCATGCCGATCAGCCCGCTGCGGTCCCGCCGGCGCGCCGCGCTCACCGTCCTGGGCCAACTGGAGACGGCGGCCTTCCACACCCGCAGCCTGGCCGCCACCGCCGGACTGGTACCGGCCGGCCTCCACCTCGGCACCGATCCGCGCCTCGTGGACGAGGCCCGCAGGATTGACCACAACCTCGCGATCCTGATCGGCGGGGCAGCCCTCCGAGACGGGGACGAATCTCTGGTCGCACGCGGTCCCGGGATCCCCACCCAGCTCGCAGTGAGCGAGCCCGGGGCGCGCGCGGAAGACATCAACGCGACGCGACGGGTCCTGCGACACCTGCAACGCGTGGACGAGAGCATCCAGAACCTGGCCCGGACACTTCACCTGCCCGTCTCCCCGGAACCAAGCCGCTGCCCAGACCGGCAGATACCTGTCCGCACCGCCACTGAGGCACGAACGCCCGGGCCCAAGGACTTCCGACAAGTCGGTCGTCCTGAGTAATCCACAGGTCGGGGATCCTCCTCCCCGTGCCCCTACCCGTGTCGCGCGGGAGCTGACCCAGTCCGCTCCGGACGCGGCCCCATAGCGCCCGGGGACACCGGCGGCGCCACCGAGCTCCCCACCGCCCGTGCATACCAGGCACCGAAGCCGCTCAGAACATGCAGCTCTGGCGGCAAGTCATAATGGTGAGGCGCCAGGCGGCGCGCAGAGAGGATCCTGAGGTACGGCTTGATTCCCCGCTACGGCGTCGACCCCACCCGGCACGAGCTGATCGCGACCTGGGGAACGGGGGAGGGAGATCTCGCCAGCCGCATCGCCGGCCTCCCCGCCGCGGCCGACGCTCCGTTCTCCTGAGTCCGGCTCGCACGCTCACCCACCTGCCCGAGACCACGTGGCGCACCTGCACCCACCCGACCAGCTCCGCCGCCTCCCAGAAGCCCAACTCCGAGGGCTGGCGCTGCGCGGAGGAACGCAAGGCGTTCGACGAGGTCCCCGGTGCCACCGTCCGGCCCAACCTCCCCCAGGACGGCATTGCTCGACGTCGCCGAACACGCCTGGGCCCTCGCCCTCGCCGTCAACCGCCGCCTCACCCGCGCCGCCACCCGCACCCGGGAGTTCGACTTCCGCCTCGACGGCCTCCTCGGCCGGGACGTCCACGGCATGACCGTCGGCGTGATCGGCACCGGCAAGATCGGCGAGTGCTTCACCCGGATCGCGGCCGGCTTCGGCACCGAACTCCTCGGCTGGGACATCACCGAGAACCCGGCCTGCCGCGAACTCGGCATGCACTACACCGAGTTGCCCGAACTCCTCACCCGCGCCGACCTGGTCAGCCTGCACGTCCCCCTGCTCCCGGCCACCCACCACCTGATCGACACCGCCGCCCTGGCCCGCATGAAGGACGACGCCATCCTCGTCAACTCCAGCCGCGGCGGCCTGATCGACAGCGCCGCCCTGGTCGAGACCCTGCGCGCCGGCCGCCTCTCCGGCGTCGGCCTGGACGTCTACGAGGAGGAGACCGGCGTCTTCTTCACCGACCGCTCCGTCCAAGGCATCACCGACGACGTCCTCGCCCGCCTCGTCACCTTCCCCCAGGTCCTGGTCACCAGCCACCAGGCCTACTTCACCCACACCGCCGTCGGCCAGATCATCGACGCCACCGCCCGCAACATCGACGACTACGCCGCCGGCCGCACCAACGAGAACACCCTCGTCCCCGGGCCCTGACCGAAGGGGGCGGAGGGGTCTGCTAGCGTCCCGCGCATGATCAAGACCGTGCCGTTCACCGGCGGCGAGAAGGAAAGCCTGCACACGGCCCTGGACCGGCACCGGGACGTGGTGGTGTGGAAGGTCCAGGGCCTGGACGACGAGCAGTTGCGGCGGCCGATGACGCCGTCGGGGACGAGCCTGCTGGGCCTGGTCAAGCACCTGGCCGGCGCCGAACTCGGCTGGTTCCGGGAGACCTTCGGCCGGGAGACCGGGCCGCTGCCGTTCGACCTCGACGCGGACGAGAGCTCCGACATGCGGATCGAGCCGCACGAGTCGACGGCGGAGGTGCTGGCCTTCTACGCCCGCGCCCGGGCCGCCGCCGACGAGGTGATCGAGGAGCTCGACCTGGAGTCCACCGGCACCTCCTGGTCGGGCCGGACGGTCTCGCTGCGCTGGGTGCTCATCCACATGGCCACCGAGACCGCCCGGCACGCCGGGCACCTGGACATCCTGCGCGAACTCACCGACGGCGCCACCGGGGACCACGACCGGAGCTGACCGACAGCGGCCCCGGCCCCGGCCCGCCTACTCGGCCGGGGCCAACTCCGCCGCCAGCTGCCGCAGTTCGTGCCCGTACTCCGGGTTGGCGAGGGCCGCCGCGAACTGCGCCCGCAGGTAGGCGGCGGGGTTGCCGGTGTCGTACCAGGTGCCGGCGATGACCTGCCCGTAGACGGCGCGGCGGGCCGCGTAGGCGTTGATGGCGTCGGTCAGGTAGACCTCGTCCTCGGGCTTCTCGTGCCAGCGGCGGGTGAGTTCGCGCAGTTCGTCGACGATGCCGGGGGTGATGACGTACCCGCCGATGGCGGCGTACCCGGAGGGGGCGTCGGCCGGCTTGGGCTTCTCGACCAGGCCGGTGATCCGCAGCGACCCGCCGCCGAGGTCCTCCTTCACCACCGGGACGCCGTAGCGGTAGGAGTCCTCGGGCGCCATCGGCATCAGCGCCAGCACCGGCGCGTTGGTCTGCTCGAACGCCCGGATCAGCTGCTGCGCCCGGGGCACCTCGGCGACGAACACGTCGTCCGGCCAGAGCACCAGGCAGGGCTCGTCCCCGAAGTGCCGGGCGGCGTTGAGCACCGGGGTGCCGTTGCCGTACGGGCCGTGCTGGTAGAGGTAGCTGATGTGCCCCTTGCGGGACAGCTCCCCGACCTCCTCGACCGCGTCCGCGAACGCCGCCTTGCCGTCCCGGCGCAGTTGCTCGACCAGCACCGGGTTGGGGCGGAAGTGCTCCTGGATCAGGCCCTTGTCGCCGTTGACGACGATGGTGATGTCGGTGATGCCGCTCTCGATCAGCTCGCGCACGGTGTGCTCGATCACCGGCTTGTCGCCGACCGGCAGCATCTCCTTCGGGGTGGCCTTGGTCAGCGGCAGCAGGCGGGAGCCCAGCCCGGCGGCGGGGATGACGGCACGGCGGATGGTCCTGGGGGCCATGTGATGCTCTCTCATGTCGATTGTGCTGAGCCGCAGTTGAGCGGCACCGCGACCGACGCTACCAAGGATCACTCCATGATCATTACCGCCCGCCGGGAAGCGGCGGACACTACCGCCGCCCCCGCACCGGCCGTTCACCCGGGCCGGGTAGAGGCCGTTTCCCCGGCCTCCTCCATGGCCTCCTCCACGGCCCCCTCCCCTGCCGTTTCCCCGGCCACTCCCCCCGCCGGCCGTACCGCCGGCCGCACCGCCAGGGCCAGCAGCGCGAGCCCGGCGAACAGTGCGGCGGCGATCAGCCCGTTCACCTGCAGCCCGGCCGTGAACGCCGAGCGCGCGCCGCGCAGCAGTGCGGCGCCCTGCTCGGCGGGCAGGTGCCGGGCCGCCTCGACCGCGGCGGCCGGCGAGTCGGGGCCGCCGCCCGTGCGCTCGCGGTAGACCGCCGCGGCGACGGTGCCGAGCACCGCGAAGCCGAGCGAGCCGCCGAGGTAGTTGCCGGTCTCCGACATCGCCGCCGCCGAGCCCGCCCGCTCCGGCGGCACCGAGTCGAGGACCAGCCCGGTGCCCAGGGCGAACAGCGGCCCGGTGCCGAGCGCCAGCACCGCGATGCCGGTCATCACCAGCGGCAGCGAGCCCGCGCTCCCGTCCACGGCGACCAGCAGCAGGGCGCCCAGCGCCGAGAGCGCCAGGCCGCCGGCGATCGCGCTGGTCGGCCGCACCCGGCCGGGCAGCCGCGGCGCGGCCAGGGTGCCGGCCGCCACCGCCAGGCCCATCGGCGCGAACAGCACGGCCGAGGCGAACGGCGAGCGGCCCAGCACGCTCTGGAGGTACTGGGTGACCAGCAGTCCGGTACCGGCCATCGCCGTCCCGGCCAGCACCAGCGAGACCAGCACCGCCGCGAACAGCCGGTTGCGCAGCAGCCGCAGGTCCAACAGCGGCTGCTCCAGCCCCCGTTGACGCCGGACGAAGAGGTAGCCGACGCCGGTGCCGAGCAGCAGGGCGGCCACCGGGACGCCGGTCGCGCCCCCGACCGGCAACTGCTTGACGCCGTACAGCACCAGCAGCACCGCCGCCAGCGACAGCCCGACCCCGACCGGGTCCGGCCGCCCCACCTCCCCGCCGCGGAACTCGGGCAGCAGGAACGGCCCGGCGGCCAGCAGCAGCGCCATCGCCGGGACGGCGGCCAGGAACACCGACCCCCACCAGAAGGACCGGAGCAGCAGTCCGGCCAGCACCGGCCCCAGCGCACCGCCCGCGAACTGGCAGGTCGCCCAGACGGCGACGGCCCGTCCGCGCTCGCGGTCGTCCCGGAACATGTTCGTGATCAGCGCCAGCGTGGACGGTGCCAGCGTGGCCCCGGCGACGCCCAGCAGGGCCCGGACCACGATCAGCATCAGCGGGTCGACCGCGAGGGCGGCGACCACCGACAGCACCGCGAAGGCCGCCGCGCCGATGAGCAACAGGCGTCGACGGCCGATCCGGTCGCCCAGCGTGCCCATGGTGATCACCAGCCCGGCCACCATCAGCCCGTAGCCGTCGCTGATCCACAGCTGTTCGACGGCGGAGGCGCCCAGGTCCGCGCTCAGCCTCGGCAGGGCGAGCAGCAGCGCCGTCATGTCCATCGCGACCACCAGGGTCGGCAGCATCAGCAGGGCCAGCCCCAGCCGGGCCCGGTCGGCTCTCATCGCGTGCTCCTCGTCGTCTCTCGTCGCGGGTTCCCCGCACCGGGTTCCTCGCACCGGTCGGTCGGAGCGGCCGGGGACTTCTTGACGTCGGAGCACCGAGGGACGGGAAGAGACCCGACGGATGGGAGAGACCCGAGGGGGGCGACGAAACCCGTGGGAGATTTCTCCGACGGGGATGTCAAGACGGCGGCCCCGGCTCCGACCGTACGGTCGAGGGGCCCGCACGGGGCCCGCCCACGACGAGGAGGACGCGATGAAGTTCCTGATCAGCCTGCACATCAACCCGGCCGTGCTGGACGCGCTGACCGACGAGGAGAAGGCCGCGATCGGCGCCGGGCACGGCGCGTTCATCGAGGAGTTGAAGGCCTCCGGCGAACTGATCCTCACCCAGGCGCTGGTCGACCCGTCGCAGGCCGCCGTGGTCACCGTCCGGGACGGCCGGCCGGTGGTGACCGACGGCCCGTACCTGGAGGCCAAGGAGTTCCTGGGCGGCTTCTACCTGCTCGACTGCGACAACAAGGAGCGGGCCGTCGAACTGGCCGCGCGGATCCCGGACGCGGCGATCGAGGGGCTGGGCGTCGAGGTGCGCCAGGTGATGTTCTCCGACGGACACTTGGAGGCATGACGGCACCGGACTTCGAGGGCCTGCTGCGTGAACTCACGCCGCAGGTCCTCGGCACCTTGGTACGACGGTACGACCGCTTCGAGGGCTGCGAGGACGCCGTCCAGGAGGCCGTCCTCGCCGCCACCGTGCAGTGGCCCGAGGAGGGCGTACCGGACAACCCGCGCGGCTGGCTGGTGACGGTCGCCTCCCGGCGGCTGGTCGACCGGATCCGCAGCGACCGCGCCCGCCGCGAGCGCGAGCACGCGACCACGGCCGCCGAGGTGCTGCCCGAGGACGTGCCGGACACCGACGACACCCTGGTGCTGCTGTTCCTGTGCTGCCACCCGGCGCTCACCGCCGCCTCCCAGACCGCGCTCACCCTGCGCGCCGTCGGCGGCCTGACCACCGCCGAGATCGCCCGCGCCTTCCTGGTGCCGGAAGCCACCATGGCGGCCCGGATCAGCCGGGCCAAGCAGCGGATCCGGGCCGCCGGCAGCTCCTTCGCCCTCCCCGAGGGCGCCGAGCGCGAGGAACGGCTGCGGGTCGTCCTGCACGTGCTCTACCTGATCTTCAACGAGGGGTACACCGCCTCCTCGGGCAGTGAGCTGCACCGCACCGACCTCGCCCAGGAGGCCGTCCGGCTGGCCCGGATCGTGCACGCCCAGCTGCCCGAGGACTCCGAGGTGACCGGGCTGCTCGCCCTGATGCTGCTCACCCACGCTCGCCGGGCCGCCCGCACCACCGCCACCGGCGACCTGGTCCCGCTGGCCGAACAGGACCGCACCGGCTGGGACCGCCCGCTGCTCGACGAGGGCACCGCCCTCGCCAAGGCCGCCCTGGCCGGCCCCGCCCTGGGCCCGTACCAGCTCCAGGCCGCCATCGCCGCCACCCACGCCGACGCCGCCACCGCGGACCGGACCGACTGGGCCCAGGTGCACGCGCTCTACCTGATCCTGGAGCGGATCGCCCCCAACCCGATGGTCACCCTCAACCGCGCCGTCGCCCTCGCCGAGCTGAACGGCCCGCGGGCCGGCCTCGACCTGCTCGCCACCCTGGACGCCGACCGGCGCCTGGCCGACCACCACCGGCTGCTCTCCGTCCGGGCCCACCTGCTGGAACGCTCCGGCGACCGGGCGGCCGCGTACGACCACTACCGCCGCGCGGCCAAGGCCACCGCGAGCCTCGCCGAGCAGCGCTTCCTGGAGGCCCGGGCCCGCCGCCTCCAGCCCTGACGCGCTCCTGCGGCCCCGACCCGACCTATGACCCCGACCCGCCCTACGACCCCGACCCGCCCTACGACCCTGCGACGCCCTACAGCCCCAGCGCCGTCCGGTACCAGGGCGCCGCCCCGGCGAGGCGGGCCAGCGGGCCCGGGCCGGGCGGGCAGGCGGCGAGGCGCCAGACCGCGTCGCTCCGGTACCAGTGGTCGCGGGCGACCATGGCGAACTGGCGCTCGGAGACCGGGCCCGGCACGGCGGCGAGCTGTCGGCGGCACTGTGCCCAGGTCAGCGCCGGGCCGTCCTGGGCGGGCAGCAGGCCGAGCCCGGAGAGGGCGTCGAGCAGCTCGCCGCTGCGGACCGGGTCCGGGTGGGCCGCGTGGTGGACGCCCGTCACCCGCTCCGGGGCGTCCAGGGCGAGCCCGGTGATCAGCCGGGCCAGGTCGGTCCGGTCCACCAGGGAGAGCCGGGCCGCGCCGCCCGCCCAGCGGCCCGGGACCCTGCGGGCCAGCTCGGCCAGGGCGGGCACCACCCAACGGTCGCCCGTCCCGGTGACCAGGGCCGGGCGCAGCACCGCGGCACCGGCGGCGAGGGCGTGCCCCTCGCCGAGCAGCCGGGTGCGGCTGGCCGCCGACAGCGGCGCGGTCGGCGCCCCGCCGACCCCGAGGTCCGTGTGCGGGCCCCCGCCGTACACCGCCGTGGTCGACAGGTGAACGATCCGCCCGATCCCGGCCCGGGTGGCCGCCGCCATCAGGGCCGCCGTGCCCCGGTCGTTCACGGCCGCGCACTCCTCCTCGCCGCCGGTGACCTGGGAGGCGAGGTGGAGCAGCACCCCCGCACCCGCGCACAGCCCGTCCAGCGCGGAGCGGTCGGCGAGGTCGCCGGGCACCCAGGCGGTGTGCCCGTCCGCGACGGGCTCCCCGCGCACCAGGGCCCGCACCGGCACGCCGCGCGCCACGAGGGCCTCCCGTACGGCCGATCCGATGAACCCGGTGGCCCCGGTGAGCGCGACCACGGGCCGCTGTGCCGCCGCCATGCCTGATTCCTCCCTGCCGACCGGCCGGTCAGTCTAGCGACGCCCGGCCCACCCGAACCCTCGCCCGACACCGGCCCGCCCACCGGCCCGACACCACCCCGCCCACCACCCCGCCCACCGGCCGGGCCACCCGTACGGAGGGGGCGGCGGCACGCCCGGGGTAAGGCCCACCTAGGCTGTATGCCAAGCAAAACGGGCGAACCGGACCCCCAGTGGGGACCACAATGACGGAAAGCGGGACCCGCCGATGGGCGACGGAATGTCAGGAATGCACCACCACGGCGGGATGACCCCACTAGGCCCGTTCACCCTCTCCAACGTCTGGACCTGGTCCCCGGACTGGGTGTTCCTGCTCGGCGGCCTGGTCGCGCTGGCGCTGTACCTGACCGGCGTGGTCCGGCTGTACCGGCGCGGCGACCGCTGGCCGGTCGGCCGGGTCGTCGGCTGGGTCGCGGGCGTCGCCAGCCTGCTGCTGGTCACCTGCAGCGGGCTGAACGACTACGGCATGGTGCTGTTCAGCGCGCACATGATCCAGCACATGGTGCTGTCCATGCTGACGCCGATCCTGCTGCTGCTCGGCGCCCCGATCACGCTGGCGCTGCGCGCGCTGCGCCCGGCGGGCAAGGGCCGGCCGCGCGGTCCGCGCGAGCTGCTGGTGGCGCTGCTGCACAGCCGGTACGTCCGGGTGATCTCGCACCCGGCGTTCACCATCCCGATGTTCATCGCCAGCCTGTACGGGGTCTACTTCACCCCCGCGTTCGACTTCCTGATGCAGTACCGCCTCGGGCACATCTTCATGATGGTGCACTTCCTCATGACGGGTCTGGCCTTCTTCTGGCCGATCATGGGCGTCGACCCGGGCCCGCACCGCCCCGGCCACGTGATGCGGATCATCGAGCTGTTCATGGGGATGCCGTTCCACGCCTTCTTCGGCGTGGCGGTGATGATGGCCAGCCACCCGCTGGTGACCACCTTCACCGTCCAGAGCGCACCACCCGGCACGGACCTGCTGGAGGACCAGAAGCTGGCCGGCGGCATCACCTGGGCGTTCGGCGAGATCCCGACCGCGATCGTGCTGATCGCGCTGGTCTACCAGTGGATGGGCTCCGAGCAGCGGCAGGCCCGCCGCCGGGACCGCTCCGAGGAGCGCACCGGCGACGCCGAGCTGGAGGCGTACAACGCCTACCTGGCCTCGCTGCACAAGAAGGGCCAGCGCCCGGCCGCCGCCCCGGCCGCCGCGCCCACCGCCACCCCGGCGGCCGACGCCGGCTGAGCCCCGGCCCGCCCGCAGCGCCCGGCCCGCCCAGAACACCCGGCCCGCCCGGAACACCCGGAGCCCACGCCCTCCCCGGAGCCCACGCCCCCGGAGGACGTGGGCTCCGTCATGTCGTGGAACGGTCGTTCCCCCGGGCGCGTTCGAGGGGTATGCACGCCCTGTTCCTCCCCGCCGTCCTGCTCGGCGGGTACGTCCTGCTCTGGCTGCTCGGCTTCCTCGGCTGCGCGCTGTTCCAGCGCCGCCGCCCGGTGCCCGCCGGGGCCGACTACCTGGTGGTCCTGGGGGCCGCGCTGGACGGCTGCGAGCCCGCGCCGACCCTGGCGGCCCGGCTGGACGCCGCGCTGGAACGATTCGCCGCCGAGGAGGCCGCCGGGCACGCGCCGCTGGTGCTGGTGACCGGCGGCAAGGGCCCGCACGAGGACTGCACCGAGGCCGGCGCGATGGCCCGCTACCTGGTCGCCCGGGGCGTCCCGGCCGAGCGGATCCGGCGTGAGGAGCGGGCCGTGAACACCGCCGAGAACCTGCGGTTCAGCGCCACCCTGATGGCCGCCGAGCACCCCGGCTACCGCTGCGCCGTCATCACCAGCGGCTTCCACACCGTCCGCTCCGCCCTGGCCGCGCGCCGGGCCGGCGCCCCCGCGCGGGTGCTCGGCGCGGACGGTCCGCTCGCCCACGGCCCGTACCAGCTGCTGCGCGAGGCGGTCGGCACCGCCCTCGCCCTGCCGCGGGCCAACGGCGCCGCCGTCCTGCTGCTGACCGGGGCGGGAGTGGTGCTCGGCCTGGCCTGACCGGGCCACGGGCGCCCGCCGCCCGGTCCGGCGGCCCGGCGGGCCCGGTGGATACGCGAGGAGGCCCCCGGGCCCGCCGCCGCGGTCCCGGGGGCCTCCCGGTGCGTCAACCCGAAGGGTGTCAGCCGAGGTTGGCGATCGCCTCGTTGAAGGTCTTCGACGGGCGCATCACGGCCGCGGCCTTGGCCGGGTCCGGCTGGTAGTAGCCACCGAGGTCGACGGCCGAGCCCTGGACGGCGATGAGCTCGTCCACGATGGCCTTCTCCTGCTCGGTCAGCGCCTTGGCCAGCGCGTCGAAGGCCTGGGCCAGCTCGGCGTCGGCGGTCTGCTTGGCCAGCTCCTGGGCCCAGTACATGGCCAGGTAGAAGTGGCTGCCGCGGTTGTCGATGCCACCGAGGCGGCGGCTCGGCGACTTGTCCTCGTTGAGGAAGGTGCCGGTGGCGCGGTCCAGGGTGTCGGCCAGCACCTGGGCGCGGGCGTTGTCCGTGGTGGAGGCCAGGTGCTCGAAGCTGGCGGCCAGCGCGAAGAACTCGCCCAGGCTGTCCCAGCGCAGGTAGTTCTCCTTGACCAGCTGCTGGACGTGCTTCGGGGCGGAGCCGCCGGCGCCGGTCTCGAACAGGCCGCCGCCCGCCATCAGCGGGACGACCGACAGCATCTTGGCGCTGGTGCCCAGCTCCAGGATCGGGAACAGGTCGGTCAGGTAGTCGCGCAGGACGTTGCCGGTGACCGAGATGGTGTTCTCACCACGGCGGATGCGCTCCAGCGAGAACTTGGTGGCCTCGACCGGGGACTTGATCTCGATCTGCAGGCCGGTGGTGTCGTGCTGCGGCAGGTACGCCTTGACCTTCTCGATCAGCACGGCGTCGTGGGCGCGCTCGGCGTCCAGCCAGAACACGGCCGGGTCGCCGGTGGCGCGGGCGCGGGTGACGGCCAGCTTGACCCAGTCCTGGATCGGCAGGTCCTTGGTCTGGCAGGCGCGGAAGATGTCGCCGGGCTGGACGGCCTGCTCCAGCACCACGTTGCCCTCGGCGTCGACCAGGCGGACGGTGCCGGCGGCCGCGATCTCGAAGGTCTTGTCGTGGGAGCCGTACTCCTCGGCCTTCTGGGCCATCAGGCCGACGTTCGGGACCGAGCCGATGGTGGCCGGGTCCAGGGCGCCGTGGGCGCGGCAGTCGTCGAGGACGGCCTGGTACACGCCGGCGTAGCTGCTGTCCGGCAGCACCGCGAGGGTGTCGGCCTCCTGGCCGTCCGGGCCCCACATGTGGCCGGAGGTGCGGATCATGGCCGGCATCGAGGCGTCGACGATGACGTCGCTCGGCACGTGCAGGTTGGTGATGCCCTTGTCGGAGTCGACCATGGCCAGGGCCGGGCCCTCGGCCAGCTCGGCCTCGAAGGAGGCCTTGATCTCGGCGCCGTTCTCCAGCGCGTCCAGGCCGGCCAGGATGCCGCCGAGGCCGTTGTTCGGGTTCAGGCCGGCCGCGGCCAGCGCGTCGCCGAAGCGGGCGAAGGTCTGCGGGAAGAAGGCGCGGACGACGTGGCCGAAGACGATCGGGTCGGAGACCTTCATCATGGTGGCCTTGAGGTGCACCGAGAACAGCACGCCCTCGGCCTTGGCCCGGGCGACCTGGGCGGCCAGGAAGTCGTTCAGGGCGGCGGCGCGCATCACCGAGGCGTCGACGACCTCGCCGGCCAGCACCGGGACCTTCTCGCGCAGCACGGTGGTGGCGCCGTCCTGGCCGACCAGCTCGATGCGCAGGGCACCGTCGGCGGCGATCACGGCGGACTTCTCGGTGGAGCGGAAGTCGTTCTCGCCCATGGTGGCGACGTTGGTCTTGGAGTCGGAGCTCCAGGCGCCCATCCGGTGCGGGTGGGTCTTGGCGTAGTTCTTGACCGACTGCGGGGCCCGGCGGTCCGAGTTGCCCTCGCGCAGGACCGGGTTGACGGCGCTGCCCTTGACCTTGTCGTAGCGGGCGCGGACGTCCTCGTCCTCGGCCGTGCGCGGCTCGTCCGGGTAGTCCGGCAGGGCGTAGCCCTGGGCCTGGAGCTCGGCGATGGCGGCCTTGAGCTGCGGCACCGAGGCCGAGATGTTCGGCAGCTTGATGATGTTGGCGCTCGGGGTCTTGGCGAGCTCGCCGAGCTCGGCCAGGGCGTCGCCGATCCGCTGGGCCTCGGTCAGACGCTCCGGGAAGCTGGCGATGATCCGCCCGGCCAGGGAGATGTCACGGGTCTCCACCCGGACGCCCGCCGTCGAGGCGTACGCCTGGACCACCGGCAGGAACGAGTAGGTCGCCAGGGCCGGAGCCTCGTCGGTGTGCGTATAGATGATGGTCGAGTCAGTCATCGAAACTCCGCTTCACGTCTCCAACGTCTTGACGTCAAGATATCTCGTCCCGGGCCCCACTCTCCACCTCCCCCCGCCCCGGAGCGCGCGCCGGTCGGATCCGGGAGCCCGCGCGGGGCGCGACCGGCGGCCGGATCCACCGTGGTCCGGTGCGCGGCGCACGGCAAGCGGAGCGCTCCGGAGCCGTACGGGACGGGCGGGGTTGGGGCGGTTGTACGACACCGTTCGGGCCGAGTTCGGGCCGACGCGGGACTGGTGTAGTCCAATCGGGTGAGCCGGGTGTCAGGAGTGCGTCAACGCACCACCCCATTCGGTCAACGCTGCGTCAGGACCGGCGCGGTCCGGCAGGACCCGGCCTAGCGTCGGGACGAGCAGTTCCGGCAGCAACCACCACCCCACTCGGGAGCATCCGCATGGCCTGCGTCGTCTGGCACGTTCCGGTCACCACCACCGGCACCGGAAGCACCGCCGCCCTCCGCCTCTTCCGCATGCGCAACGGCGTCCGCTGCGCCGTCGGCTTCTCCAGCCCCGAGGCCCTCGCCGCCCTCCTGGGGCCGGACCAGGCCTGGACCGAACTCGGGGAGGCCGCGCTGCGCAACCTCACCCGGCCGCTCGGCGTCGACACCCTGGTGCTCGACCCGGGGCTGGTCGCCCCGCCGGTCACCACCCCCGCCACCGTCGGGGCCGCCCCCGGCACGGCCCCGACCGCGACCCCGACCGCCCGCCTCCAGCACCGGTGACGGCCCCGCTACAGCTCGTCCCGGACGGCTTCGAACCCGCTCCGGGCCGTCCGGAGCAGGTCCGGGCGCTGCACGCCATCGCCCGGATCAGCCACGGGCCGGTGCCGCTGGACTTCGACCGGCTGGCGACGGAGTTCCCGGCGGTCCAGAGCGGCCTGGCGCTCGCCGGGGACGCCGACCTGGAGCTGCGGCTCGCCTGCACGGGGCCGGAGGAGCTGCGGGCGGTCGCCGCCGCCCTGCACCGGGCCGGCGCCGCCAAGGTCAGGATCGACCTGGTGCTGCGGGCGCTGACCCCGGCGCCGGTGACGCTCCGGCCGGTGCCGTGAACCGGCCGGGTCACTCGAACCCGGGGCGCGGGTTCGGGTTGACCGCCTGGCCGTCGATCTCCGCCCCCCAGGCGTCCACCCCACCGGCGTCCACGCAGTAGCCGCTGCCCTCGACGTGCCCGCCCGCAGCCCGGCAGGTGGCGGCGGTGACGTCGCGCCGGGCGGCCCCCGCCGCCGAGGCGGTGGGGGCCGCGGCCCCGGCGGCGAGCAGGACGGCGGTCGCGGTCGTGACGGCCACCCGGGCCGCGCGTGAGGTCATCATGCGGCCCACGACAGCACGGCGGCGCGCCCCCGGCGACCACAGCTCGCCCGCCCGGGTGCACGCCGCCGCGCCACGCCGCCCGCGCCGCCCGCTACGCGCGGGCCAGGGCCGCGATCGCGGCCAGCAGCAGCGCCGAACCGGCCACCAGGCCCGCGGTGACCGGCTCGCCGAGGAACAGCACGCCGATCACCGCCGCCGTGGCCGGCTCCAGCAGCACCAGCACCGAGGCGGTGGTGCCCGGGACGGCCGTCAGCCCGGAGAAGTACCACCGGTAGGCGAGCAGCGTGGGCACCGTCCCGAGGAACAGCAGCGCTCCCCCGGTCAGCGCCGGCTGCCCGGTGCTGGGCAGCACGCCCTGGAAGGCCGCGAACGGCAGCAGGCAGAGCAGGCCGGTGACGAAGGCGCCCCGGTCGGCCCGGGCCGACCCGCCGGCCCGGGCCCACAGGGTCAGCCCGCTCTGGCCCGCGCCCGCGACCACCGCCAGGCCGACGCCCAGCACCGGCCGCGGCCCGGCGGCCGGGGACGCCACCAGCAGGGCCAGCCCGCCGAGGGCGAGCGCGACGGCGGCCACCGCCCGCCCGGTGAGGCGTTCGCCGAGCAGCAGGTGCCCGCCGAGGCCGGTGACCACCGGCCCCGCCCCGATGGTGACCAGGGTGCCCAGCCCCAGCCCCGCGCAGTGCACGGAGGCGAAGTAGGCGCACTGGCTGACGGCCAGCCCGAGGCCGGTCAGCACGGCGGAGCCGCGCCCGCCGCCGGAGGCCCGCCCGGCCCCCGAGGGCAGCAGTGCCAGACAGAGCGCCGCGACGCCGAAGCGCCAGCAGGAGACGGCCACCGGGCCGAGCCCGCTGGTGCGCATCAGCAGCGCGGCCACGGCTCCGCCCGCCCCCCAGGCGACGGCGGCGGCGGAAATGGACAACAGGCCGTGCCGGAACGGCACGGCGGTGCAGGAGGTCATGCGTCGGTACTCCACGATGGCTCGCCGGTTCAGGTCCGCGGGGTACGCGGGCGGCGGTCATCGCCCCGGCGCCGGGGGCGCTGCCTCCCGGCCGGGTCCGATCGGTGCGCCGCCCGCTAGCGGACCGGCGGCGGCAGGATCACGAAACGCACGGAACCAGCCTACGCCGCGCCTCCGGCGGCATGGCTATGCGGTTCGCGTCATTCCCATAAACGAGTGGGTGATCCATATTGCCGGACCGGACGGCGAAGCTCAATTGCCGCTCAAATACTGAACCTACTCGCGAGTCACGTAACACGCCCATGAACAGACGGCCCCCTACCTGCACGGATATCTGGCAAAGAAAGTAAACATTCAGCAATGGAATCTGTGCAGAGGTCTATGAATAGCCCTACTGTGTGGCAACTCTCCGCGCTCCGCCCACCCCGGAGCCCCCACACACAGAGAGATCATCCATGGCTTCCCTCAACCAGATCTCGCCGCCCGACCAGAGCTCCGGCACCACCGGGACCGCACACCGGTCGCTCAAGCGCCACGTCGGACTCATCGGCCTCATGTGGGCCTCGGTCGGCTCGATCATCGGCTCCGGCTGGCTCTTCGGCGCGAAGAGCGCCGTCACCGCCGCCGGGCCGGCGGCCGTCATCTCCTGGGGCATCGGCGCCGTCGGCATCGTGCTGCTCGCGCTCGTGCACGCCGAACTCGGCGGGCTCTTCCCGGTCTCGGGCGGCACCGCGCGCTACCCGCACTACGCCTTCGGCGGCCTGGCCGGCATGTCCTTCGGCTGGTTCTCCTGGCTCCAGGCGGCCACCGTGGCACCGATCGAGGTCGAGGCCATGATCGGCTACGCCAAGGACGTGCCCTGGGCCAGCGGACTGCAGCACACCAACGGCACCCTGACCACCAGCGGATTCATTGTCGCGACCATGCTGATGGCGGTGTTCGTCGCGGTCAATTTCCTCGGTGTGAAGGTCCTCGCCCGGACCAACAGCATCGCCACCTGGTTGAAGATCTTCGTTCCTCTGCTCACGATCTTCATGCTGGCGATCACCAGCTTCCACGCCTCCAACTTCACCTCGCACGGATTCGCCCCGTTCGGCGCCAAGGGCGTGCTCGCCGCGATCAGCACCAGCGGCATCATCTTCGCCCTGCTCGGCTTCGAGCAGGCCATCCAGATCGCCGGTGAGAGCCGCAACCCCAAGCGCGACATCCCCCGCGCCGTGCTCGGCTCGGTCGCCATCGGCACCCTGATCTACACCCTGCTGCAGGTCGTCTTCATCGGCGCACTGCCGGTCACCGCCTTCGCCAACGGCTGGGCGAAGCTGGACTTCCCCGGCATCGACGGCCCGTTCGCCGGCCTGGCCACCCTGGTCGGCCTCGGCTGGCTGTACTACGTGCTCAAGGTCGACGCGGTGATCTCCCCCGCCGGCACCGGCCTGATCTACACCACCTCCACCTCGCGCATCTCCTACGGCCTGAGCCGCAACGGCTACGCGCCGCAGAAGTTCGAGCAGCTGGACCGGAACGGCGTGCCGTGGTTCGGCCTGATCCTGTCCTTCGTGACCGGCGTGATCTGCTTCCTGCCCTTCCCGAGCTGGCAGCAGCTGGTCGGCTTCATCACCTCCGCCAGCGTGCTGATGTACGCCGGCGCCCCGCTGGCCTTCGGCGCCCTGCGCCGCCGGCTGCCCGACCGCGAGCGTTCCTACCGGCTGCCGCTGGGCGGCGTGATCTCCCCGGTCTCCTTCGTGGTCGCCAGCCTGATCATCTACTGGGCCGGCTGGCAGACCCTGTCCCGCCTGGGCATCGCCATCGTGCTCGGCTACGCCCTGCTCGGCGGCTACGCGGCCTACGCGATCAAGAACCGCCTGCCCAACGCGCCGCGGCTCAACTGGAAGGCCGCCCAGTGGCTGCCGGTCTACCTGCTGGGCCTCGGCCTGATCTCCTGGCAGGGCGGCTTCGGCAACGGCACCGGCCTGATCCCGCTCTGGTACGACATGGCGCTGGTCTCGGTGTTCGCGCTGGCGATCTACTACTGGGCGATCCGGGTGGCGCTGCCCGCCGAGGAGATCGAGCGGGAGGTGGCCGACGTCGAGGTGGTCGACGCGGGCGGTCACTGACCGCCTGAGCACCCCCTGTGACCCCCGAGACTCCTGACCCATGACACCCGGGGCCTGACGCCTGGGACCTGACAGGACGGGCCCGCCGGGGGGGGGGGGGCGGCGGGCGCGCGCCCGCCCGCGCGCGGGGAGTTGTGGGGGCGAGCCCCCCCCCCGCCGCGCCCCCCCCGCCCCCGCCCCCCACACCCCCCCCCCC
>NZ_JBHYGR010000059.1:0-53059 GCF_042738155.1 Kitasatospora sp. NPDC059088
GCCCCGCGGGGGGGGGGGGCGCCGGCGCGGGGGGGGGGGGCCGCCGCCCGGCCGCCACCTCGGGGCCCGCGCCCCCCCCCTCGCCGGTGTCCAGCACGGCCGCCCAGGCCCGCGCCACCAGCTGCTCGGCCGGGGTGCGCGGTGCGGTGCGGTCCCGGCCGGCCGTGCCCGGGTAGCCGTCCGGGCCGGGGGCGGGCAGCGCGCGCCGGTCGAGCTTGCCGTTGGGGGTGAGCGGCAGCGCCGCCATCGGGACGTAGCCGGCGGGCACCAGGTAGGCGGGCAGCAGCCGCAACAGGTGGGCGCGCAGGTCGGCGGCGGACGGCGGCTCGGTCGCGCCCTCCCCGGCGACGACGTGGGCGACCAGCCGGCGGGTGCCGGCGGCGTCCTGGTGCACGCCCACGGCGGCCTGGCCGACGCCGGGGTGGGTGAGCAGGGCGGCCTCGACCTCGCCGGGCTCGATCCGGAAGCCGCGGATCTTGACCTGCTGGTCGGACCGGCCCAGGTAGTGCAGGGTGCTGCCGTCGGCCGAGCGGCGGGCCCGGTCGCCGGTGCGGTACATCCGGGTGCCGGGGGCGCCGAAGGGGTCGGCGAGGAAGCGGGTGGCGGTCAGCCCGGGCCGGTCGAGGTAGCCCCGGGCCAGCCCCTCCCCCGCCACGTACAGCTCGCCGACCGCGCCCGGGGGGACGGCTGCGAGGTCGGCGTCCAGCAGGTACAGCCGCAGGTCGGCCAAGCCGTCGCCGAGCGGGGCCGGGCCGCCCGCGGCGGCGGTGGCGGCGTCCAGCGGGGCGTGGGTGACGTGCACGGTGGTCTCGGTGATGCCGTACATGTTGACCAGGCGCGGGGCGTCCTGGGGGTGGCGGGCGTACCAGTCGGCGAGCCGGGTGACGTCCAGTGCCTCGCCGCCGAAGACGACCGTGCGCAGCGCCGACCGCCGGGAGAGTTCGGGGTGTTCGGCGTCGGCGCGGACCAGCGGCAGGAACGCGGACGGGGTCTGGTTGAGCACGGTGACGCCCTCGTCGGCGAGCAGCCGCAGGAACGCCTCCGGGTCGCGGGCGGTGTCCGCGGGCACCACGACCAGTCGGCCGCCGTGCAGCAGCGGGCCCCAGAGCTCCCAGACCGAGAAGTCGAAGGTGTAGGAGTGGAACAGCGTCCAGACGTCCTGCGGGCCGAAGCCGAGGAGTTCCCGGGTGTGGTCGAACAGCCGGACCACGTTGGCGTGCGGCACCACGACGCCCTTGGGGCGGCCGGTGGAGCCGGAGGTGTAGATGGCGTAGGCGGGGTTGTCGGACAGCGGGCGGTGGCGGGGGCCGAGCGGGGCGGCCGGACGGCGCTCCAGGTCGGCGCGCACGGCCGGGTCGGCCAGTGCCAGGACGGGGACGTCCGCGTCGGTGCGGTCGAGCGTCACCAGGGCCACCGGGGCGGCGTCGCCGAGCAGTTCGGCCCGGCGTTCGGCGGGCAGGTCCGGGTCGAGCGGCAGGTAGGCCGCGCCGGCCTTGAGCACGGCGAGCACGGCCACCACCAGGTCGGCCGTCCGGGGCAGCGCGAGGGCGACGAACCGCTCGGGCCCGGCGCCGAGTTCGGCCAGCCGGTGGGCCAACCGGGAGGCCCGGGCGTCCAGTTCGGCGTAGTCGAGGTGCTCGGCGCCGTGGCTGACGGCCCGGGCGTGCGGGGTGCGGGCGGCCTGGGCCTCGAAGAGGTCCACCAGGGTGTTCCGGGGCCGGGCCGGGAGGGTGACCGGCCCGGTCGCCCGGCGGCGCTCCTCGGGCGTGGTCCAGGCGAGTTCGCGCAGCGGCCGGTCCAGGCCGTCGGCCAGCCCGGCGAGCAGCAGGCAGAGCCGCCCGGCGAGCGCGCGGACGGTGTCGGCGTCGAACAGCTCCGGGTCGTACCCGAGGTCGAGGCCGAGCCGCTCCCCCTGGTGGGCGCGCAGCACCAGCGGGAAGTTGGTGGCGTCCCGGGAGGAGACCTCGGCCAGCCGCACCCCGGCGCCGGCCGCGCGGGCGTCGTCGAAGGGGTAGTTCTCGAAGGCGACGATGCTGTCGAACAGCGCGCCGCCGGGGGGCAGGTCGCTGTACCCGGTGAGTTCGGCGAGCGAGACGGCGGCGTGCCGCCGGGCCTCGGCCTGGGCCTCCTGGAGGGCGCGCAGCCAGTCGGCGGCGGTGCGCCCGCTCTCCACCCGGACCCGGGTGGGCAGGGTGTTGATGAACAGGCCGATCATCGACTCCACGCCGGGCAGGTCCTCGGGGCGGCCGGAGACCGTGGTGCCGAACAGCACCTCCGGCTCACCGGCGTACCGGGCCAGCAGCAGCGCCCAGGCGCCCTGCACCACGGTGCCGAGGGTGAGCCCGGCCCGGCGGGCCGTGTCGGCGAGCCGTCCGGAGACCTCCTCGGACAGGCCCGCGCGGTGGCTCTGCGCCGAGCGGGCCCGGTGGGCCTCGCGCCGGGCCCGGTCGACGGGCAGCGGGGTGGCACCGGCGAAGCCCGCCAGCACGCCGCGCCAGTGGGCCCGGGCGGCGGCGGCGTCCTGGGCGGCCAGCCAGCGGACGTAGTCGCCGAAGGGGCGGCGCACCGCGGGGGCGGGGGCGGTGCCGGTGGTGACGGCGGCGTACTCCTCGAACACCTCGGTGAGCACCTGGGCGAGGCTCCAGCCGTCCAGGATCAGGTGGTGGGAGGTCCAGAGCAGGTGCAGCCGGGCCTCCGGCAGCCGGACCAGGGTGAGCCTGGTCAGCGGGGCGGTGGCGATGTCCAGGCCCCGGGCGAGGTCATCGGCGCGCAGCCGCTCCAGGCGTTCGGCGCGCCGCGCCGGGTCCAGGGCCCGCAGGTCGTGCACCGTGACGGGCAGCCGGACGCCGCGGCGCACCAGCTGGAGCGGGGCGGGGACGCCCTCCCAGACCACCGAGGTGCGCAGGGCGGGCGTGCGGTCGGTGACCCGCTGCCAGGCCAGGGCGAAGGCCTGCGGGTCGGTGACGCCGTCCAGCAGCAGGGCGGCCTGGTCGAGGTAGACGTCGTCGGGGCCGCCGACCAGGCGGTGGAAGAGCATGCCCTCCTGGAGCGGGGTGAGCGGCAGCAGGTCCTCGACGTCCCGGCCGTCGCCGACGGTCCGGTCCAGGGCGGCCTGGTCCAGCCCGGCGAGCGGGAAGTCGGAGGGGGTGCGGCCGCCCGCGCCGGGGCGGGCGCAGTGCTCGACGACGGCGGTCAGCGCGGCGGCGGTGGCGTCGGCGAGGGCGCGGACGGTGGCGCTCGCGTGCACCTGGTCGCTGTAGTGCCAGGTGAGTTCCAGCTCGCCGTCGGCGACCACGGCGGAGACGTCCAGCAGGTGGTCCAGCGGCTCGCCGGGGGCGAGCTCCCGGCCGGGCGCCGGGCCGGCCGGGGCGAAGTCGCCGCCGGCGGGCGCGGTCCACTGGCCGTGGTAGTTGAAGCAGACCTGCGGCAGCGGGACGTCCCGCAGGGCGCGGGCCGCCGGGTCGTCCCGGCGCAGCCTGGCCAGTGCCTCGAAGCTCAGGCCCCGGTGCGGGAGGGAGCGCAGCCGCTCCTTGACCCGCTTGAGGGTGGCGCCCCAGTCGGGGGCGTCGGCCGTCCCGGCGGGGGCGAGGGTGACGGGATACCGGGTGGTGAACCAGCCGACCGTACGGCTGAGGTCGAGGCCGTCGAAGAGGTCCTCGCGGCCGTGGCCCTCCAGGGCGACGGTGACCTCCGCCCGGCCGGTCCAGTCGGCGAGGGCCCGGCCGAGGGCGCTCAGCAGCACGTCGTTGACCTGGGTGCGGTAGACCTCGGGGACGCTGCGCAGCAGGGCCGCGGTGGTGGCGGCGTCCAGCCGGGTGCGCAGGGTGCGGACGGAGCCGGCGGTCGGGGTGCCGGGGTGGTCGACGGGCAGCGGGTGGGCCGGCTGCCCGGCCTGGTCCGTCCAGTACGGGAGGGCCGGGTCGAGGGCGCCCGCGCGGACGTGTCCGGCGAGCCGGTGGGCCCAGTCGGTGAACGGGACCGGCTCGGGCTCCAGCTCGGGCGTGGCGCCGGACTCGGCCTGCCGGTAGGCCCGTTCGAGGTCGGCGAGCAGCACCCGCCAGGAGACGCTGTCCACGGCCAGGTGGTGGGCGGTCAGCAGGAGTTGGGGGCGGGCGCCGTCGTCGGCCGGAGGGAACAGCACGGCGCCCAGCAGGGCGCCGGTGGCCGGGTCGAGGCGGGCGCGGGCGGCGTCGGCGGCCTCGGCCCGGTCGCCAGCCGGGTCGGCCGTGCTCAGCAGGGCGGCGTCCGGCGGGGTGTCCACGGGCTGTTGCCGTCGGCCGCCGGGGCCGTCGGTGAAGCGGGTGCGCAGCGCCGGGTGGGCGGTGACCAGGGCCCGCAGGGCGGCCTCCAGGGCGGGGCGGTCGAGCCGGTGCGGCAGGTCGAGCAGCAGCGACATGGTGAAGTGCCGCAGCGGGCCGTGGTCGGCGAGGAACCAGTCCTGCACCGGGGTGAGCGGGGCGGGTCCGTCCGGACGGCGCGGCGCCGGTGCGGTGGCGGCGGCCGGGCGGGCGGCGGCGGCCAGGCAGGCGGCGGCCAGGTCGGCGACGCTCTGGTGGCGGAAGACGTCCTGGGAGCCGATCAGCAGCCCGGCCGCGCGGGCCCGGGAGACGGCCTGGATGCTCAGGATGGAGTCGCCGCCGAGTTCGAAGAAGTTGTCGGTGGCGCCGACCCGGGGCAGGCCGAGCACCTCGGCCCAGATCGCCGCCAGGGTCTGCTCCTCGGGGGTCCGCGGGGCGACGAACTCCCTTTCCGTCACGTGGACTTCGGGGGCGGGCAGGGCCCGGCGGTCCAGCTTGCCGCTGGTGCTGAGCGGCAGCGCCTCCAGGGCGGTGTACGAGGAGGGCACCAGGTGGTCGGGCAGGGTGCGGCGCAGCGCCGCCCGCAGGTCGGCGGCGGTCCGGGCGGCGCCGTCGGCGAACACCAGGTAGGCGGCCAGCCGGGCGTGGCCGTGCCGGTCGGGCACGGCGGCGACGGCGGCCGCGGCGACCCCGGGCAGGTCCAGCAGGGCCGCCTCGACCTCGCCGGGCTCGATCCGGTGGCCGCGCACCTTGACCTGGTCGTCGGCGCGCCCCAGGTACTCCAGCCGTCCGTCGGCCGTCCAGCGGGCCAGGTCGCCGGTGCGGTACATCCGAGCGCCGGGCGGCCCGTACGGGTCGGCGGTGAACCGGGCGGCGGTCAGCCCGGGGCGGCCGGCGTAGCCGCGGGCGAGCTGCTCGCCGGCCAGGTGGAGCTGGCCGCCGACCCCGGGCGGCACCGGCCGGAGCCGGTCGTCCAGGACGTACGCCCGCAGGTTGGGCAGCGGACGCCCGATCAGCGGGCGGTCCTCGGCGGCGATCCGGCAGGCCAGCGCGTCGACGGTGCACTCGGTGGGGCCGTAGTAGTTGTACGCGGCGACGTCCGGGTGGGCGGCGAGTTCGCGCCAGAGCCGGGGCCCGACCGCCTCGCCGCCGAGCATCAGCACCCGGGGGCGGTGCCGGGGGTCGTCGAGCAGCCCGGCGGGCAGCAGTTGGCGCAGGTAGGAGGGGGTGAGGTCGAGGAAGTCGATGCGGTGGCGGACCACGTACTCGACCAGCGCGGCCGGGTCGGTCCGGGTGGTCTCGTCGACCAGGTGCAGCGGGTGGCCGTCGGCCAGCAGCAGCACGCCCTCCAGGGAGGTGTCGAAGGAGAACGAGGCGGTCAGCGCGACCCGCAGCGGGCCGCCGCCGGCCTCGGCGACGAACCCGGCCCGGTGGGCGGCGAGCAGGTTGGCCAGCGCGCGGTGCGGCACGGCGACGCCCTTGGGGCGGCCGGTGGAGCCGGAGGTGTACAGCACGTAGGCGGTGTTGGCGGGGTCGAGCGGGGCGGTGCGGTCGGCGTCGCCGGGGTCGGTGGCGGGGCCGTCGGCGGGCAGCGCGCGCAGCGCCGCCTCGTCCAGGACGAGCGCCGGGCGGGCGTCCGCGAGCAGGAACGCGACGCGTTCGGCGGGCAGCGCGCGGTCCAGCGGCAGGTAGCCGGCGCCGGTCTTCCAGACGGCCAGGATCGCGGTGATCATGTCGGCGGTGCGCGGCAGGTGCAGCGCGACCAGCTGTTCGGGGCCGATGCCGCGGGCGATCAGCTGGTGGGCGAGCCGGTTGGCGCGGGTGTTGAGCTCCGCGTAGCCGAGCGCCTCGCCCCCGGCGACCAGGGCCGGGGCGTCGGGCGTCAGGGCCGCCCGGCGCGCCAGCAGGTCGGGGTGGGTGGCGGGTTCGACGGGCAGCCCGGTGCCGCTCCAGTCGTGGAGGAGCTGCCGGGTCTGCGCCGGGGAGAGCAGCGGCAGGGTGCCGAGCGGGCGGTCCGGTTCGGCGGCGGCGCCGGCCAGCAGGCGCAGCAGCTGGTCGGCGGTGCGGCGGGCGGTGGCCGGGTCGATGAGGTCGGCGCGGTACTCCAGCAGGCCGGTGAGCGCCTCGCCGTCGGGAACGAACTCCACGCTGAGGTCGAAGGTGGCGGCCTGCCGGGGCACGTCCACCGGGGTGATCGCGGTACCGGCCGGGGCGGTGGCCGCGGGCGGTGCGGGGTGCAGCAGCACCAGGACGTCGAACAGCGGGTTGCGGCCGGCCTCGCGGGGCGCGGCCACCGCCTCGACCACCCGCTCGAAGGGCGTGTCGCCGTGCGCGAGGGCGTCGTTGCCGGTCCCGGTGGCGGCCGTCAGCAGGTCGCGGAAGGAGCCGGCCGGGTCGACCCGGGTGCGCAGCACGACCGTGTTGACGAAGCAGCCGACGGCCCGCTCCAGTTCGGTGCGGACGCGCCCGGGCGTCAGCGAGCCGACGGTGACGTCCGCCTGCCCGGACCAGCGGGCCAGCAGCGCCTGGACGCCGGCCGTCAGGGCGGTGTTCAGGGTGCCCTGCCGCTCGGCGGCGAGCGCGCGCAGCCGGGCGGTGAGCGCGGCGGGGACGGTGAAGGGGTGGACGGCGCCGGGGCCGGCCTCCTCGCCGCGCCGGGGGTGGTCCAGCGGCAGTTCGGGGGGCACCGCTCCGGTCAGGCGTTCTTTCCAGTGGGCCAGCTGTCTGTCCGCCCGGGCCCCGGTCTGCTGCTCGCGCTGCCAGGCCGCGTAGTCCGGGTACTGGACGGCGACGGGCGGCAGCTGCGGGGCCTCGTCGCGGGCCAGCGCCGCGTAGCCGGTGCACAGTTCGTCCAGGACCACGCCCATCGACCAGCCGTCGGTGACGATGTGGTGGGCGGTCAGCTGGAGCACGTGGGAGTGCGCGGACTCGCGCAGCAGCAGGGCGCGCAGCAGCGGGCCGTGCCGCAGGTCGAACGGGCGGGAGTACTCGGCGAGGAGCAGGGCGTCGAGGTCGGAGCCGTCGACCTCGTGGACCGGCAGCGGCACCGGCCCGGCCGGCCGTACGGTCGGCACCGGGCGGCCGTCGGCCTCCTCGAAGACGGTCCGCAGCGCCTCGTGCCGGGCGACCACGGCGGCCAGCGCCCCGCGGAGCGCCGTGGCGTCCAGCGGCCCGGTGAACCGGACGGCGAGCGCGCTGTTGTAGCGCGGGTCGCCGGGCCGCAGCCGGTCCAGGAACCAGAGCCGCTGCTGGACGGAGGACGGCGGCAGCGGCCGGTCGCGGTCGGCGCGCGGGATGCCCGCCGGGGCGGCGGCGGACTTCCCGGCCAGCCGGAGCCGGAGCGCTTCCCGCAGGTCGGCGGGGAGGGCGGCCGCGCGGTCCCGCCGGGCGGGCCCCGGGGGTGTCGAAGGCGTCGAAGGCGTCATGGTCGTCGGATCCTCACCGTTCGTCATCGTCGGGGCCGCCGGACGCGGCGGCTTCGAGTTCGCTCAGCACCTGGTCCTCCACCAGGTCGGCCAGGTCGGCCACGGTGCGGGAGACCAGCACGTCGCGGGGGGTGAGCGTGACGCCGAAGGCATCGTTGGCGCGGGAGGCGATCAGCAGGGCCCGCACGGAGTCGCCGCCCAGCAGGAAGAAGTCGTCGGTGACGCCGACGGCGGTGCCCAGGGTGTCGGCCCAGATCGCGGCGAGCGCCTCCTCGGTGGGCGTGCGGGGTGCCACCCGCTCGGCGGGGCCCGGTTCGACCGGCCGGGGTGCGGGCAGCGCGGCGCGGTCGGTCTTGCCGCCGGGGGTGAGCGGGAAGCGGTCGAGGACGGCGAAGGCGGTGGGGACCATGTGGCCGGGCAGTGAGCGGGCGGCCAGCGCCCGCAGTTCCGCACCGGTCGGTGGCTCGCCGGGCGAGGCGAGCACGTGGGCGACCAGCCGGGGCAGTCCGGGCTCGTCCTCGCGGATGCTCACCACCGCGTCCAGCACCGCGGGGTGGCGCACCAGGACGGCCTCGACCTCGCCCGCCTCGATCCGGTGGCCGCGCAGCTTGAGCTGGTGGTCGGTGCGGCCCAGGAAGTGCAGTTCGCCCCGGTGGTCGCGGCGCACCAGGTCGCCGGTGCGGTACATCCGGCTGCCGGGCGGTCCGTACGGGTCGGCGGTGAACCGGGCGGCGGTCAGTCCGGGCCGGCCGAGGTAGCCGCGGGCCAACCCGGGCCCGCTCAGCCACAGTTCGCCCGGCGTGCCGTCGGGCACCGGCCGCAGCCGGGCGTCCAGGACGCGGGCTCCGGTGCCGGGCAGCGGGCGGCCGATCGGCGGTGCGGCGCCGTCCGCCGTCAGCGGCGCGGACCAGGTGGCGACCACGGTGGCCTCGGTCGGGCCGTAGGAGTTGACCATGCGGTGGTGCGGGGCCCAGCGGGCGACCAGCTCGGGGCCGCAGGCCTCGGCGCCGACGATCAGGGTCCTGAGGTCCGGCAGGGTACCGGGGGTGTCGGCGGGCAGGGTGGCCAGGGCGGCGGGCGGCAGCAGGGTGTGGGTGATCCGCTCGGCGCGCAGCAGGCCGGCGAGCCGGTCGCCGAGCAGCGGCCCGGGGGCGGGCACCACCAGGCGGGCGCCGTGCGGCAGGGCCAGGCAGAGTTCCAGCACGGAGGCGTCGAAGCTGGGGGTGGCGAAGGCCAGCACCCGGTCGCCGGGGGCGATCCGGTAGTGGGCGGCCTCGGCGGCGGCGAAGGCGGCCAGGCCGCGGTGGGTGAGCACGACGCCCTTGGGGGTGCCGGTGGAGCCGGAGGTGTAGATGACGTAGGCGGGGTCGTCGAGGTCGAGCGGGCGGGTCCGGTCGGTGTCGGTGGGGCGGTGCTCGGGGCCGCCGTCCGGTCCGGCGGCGAGCAGGGCGGCGGTCTCCTTGGCGTCCAGGGTGAGCGCGGGGGCCGCGTCGCGCAGCATCGCCTCCACCCGCTCGTCCGGGTAGGCGGGGTCGACGGGGAGGAAGGCGGCACCGGTCTTGGCCACGGCGAGTTCGGCGAGCAGCATGTCCGCCGAGCGCGGCAGCAGCAGGGCGACCAGGGTGCCGGGTCCGGCGCCGCGGGCGATCAGCCGGTGCGCCAACCGGTTGGCGTGGGCCTCCAGTTGGGCGTAGGTCAGCTCCGAGCCGTCGGCGCTCAGGGCCACCGCGTCCGGCCTGCGGTCGACGGCGGCCTCGACCAGGGCGGGCAGGGTGGCCGGGGTGACCGGGTCGAGGGCCGGGCGGGCCGGCCCGTGCAGCAGCCTCCGCCGTTCCCGGGGCGGCAGCAGGTCGAGGTCGTCCAGCCTGGCGGCGCCGTCGCTGCCGGCCAGCGCGGTGAGGATGTGCAGCAGTTGGTCGGCCAGGCTCTCGGCGGTCGCGCGGTCGAGGTGGCGGGGGTCGTGGCCGAGCTCCACGGCGAGCCGCTCGCCCGGCGAGACGACCACGGTGAGCGGGTAGTTGGTGGCCTCCCGGGCGTCCAGGTCGCGGATCCGCAGCCCGTGGGCGCCGGCCGAGGCCGCGCTGACGGGGTAGTTCTCCAGCACCACCAGGCTGTCGAACAGCGGTGTGCCGGGCGGGAGTTCGCTCAGCGCCCGGATCGCGGCGAGCGGCAGGTGCTCGAACCGGCGGTCCTCGGCCCGCTCCTCCTGGAGGCCGCGCAGCCAGTCGGCGCAGGGCCGGGTGCCGTCCACGGTGACCAGGGCGGGCAGGGTGGTGATGAACAGGCCGACGATGTCGTCCGCGCCGGCCAGGTCGGCGGGGCGCCCGGAGACGGTGGTGCCGAAGCACACCCGGGCGTCGCCGCTGCGGTGGGCGAGCAGCAGTGCCCAGGCGCCCTGCACCAGGGTGTTGAGGGTGAGCCGGTGGCGGCGGGCGAAGGCCTGGAGCAGCGCCGTGTCGGCCGCGGTCAGCCGGTGCGAGAGCCACTGCCCGGAGCGGGCGGTGTCGCCGGGGGCGGGCCTGCGGTGGTAGGGCAGGGCGGTGGGCGCGGTGAGGCCCGCCAGGGCGGTGCGCCAGTGCTCGGCGGCGGCGCCGGTGTCGCGGGCCGCGAGCCAGCTCACGTAGTCCGCGAAGGGGCGGCGTTCGGGCAGCTCCGGCGCCCGCCCGGCGAGGAGTGCGGCGTGCGCGGCCAGCACGTCGGCGAGCACGTGGAAGACGCTCCAGCCGTCCAGCAGCACGTGGTGGAAGGTCCACACCACCCGGATGCTGTCCGGCCCGAGCCGGACCAGGTCGAGCCGGAGCAGCGGGGCGCGGTCCAGCGCCATCGGGCGGGAGCGCCGGTCGGCGAGCAGCGCCTCCAGCCGCCGGGTGCGCTCGCGCTCGGTGTGCCCGCTCCAGTCGTGCCGGGTGACCGGCAGGGTGGCGTGCCGGTGCACCAGTTGCAGCGGGACGGGCACGTCGTGGAGGGCGACGGCGGTGCGCAGCACGGGCGTGCGGTCGACGACCAGCTGCCAGGCGGCGGCCAGCGGCTCCGGGTCGCGGGCGCCGTCCAGCACGAAGGTGAGCTGCTCGACGTACAGGCCGTGTTCGGCCTCGTCCAGGCCGTGCAGCACCATGCCGGTCTGGGTGGGGGTGAGCGGCTGGATCCCGGTCACCTCCCGTCCGGTGCCGACCAGCCGGTCGACGGCGGCCTGGTCCAGCGGGGCGAGCGGGAAGTCGGACGGGGTGCGGCCGCCGGCGCCGGGTTCGGCGCAGTGGCGGACGATCTCCCGCAGTTCGTCGAGGAGTTCGGCGGCGAGCCGGTCGACGGTGGCCCGGCGGTGCCGTTCACGGGAGTAGGACCAGGTGAACTCCAGCCGCCCGTCCGCCACCCGGCCGAGCACGTCGAGCAGGTGGGGGCGCCGGGCGGTGCGGTCGAGCCCGCCGGTGAGCGCGCCGTACGGGGTGTGCAGCAGGCCGCCGGGGGCGGGCGTCCAGTCCTGCCGGCCCAGGTAGTTGAAGCCGAGCTGCGGGGTTCCGGCGAGGCCGGGGGCCTTGCGCAGGTGGCGCAGGGCGCCGTGGCCGACGCCGCCGTGCGGGACGGCGCGCAGGTTCTCCTTGACGGCCTTGAGCACGGTGCCGGTGTCGGCGGCCCGGGGGACGTCCAGGGTGACGGGGTACATCGTGGTGAACCAGCCGACGGTGCGGGAGAGGTCGACGCCGTCGAGGAGGTCCGCCCGGCCGTGGCCCTCCAGGGCGACGCTCACCCGGTCGCGTCCGGTCCAGCGGGCCAGCACCCGGCCGAGGGCGCAGAGCAGTACGTCGTCGATCCGGGTGCGGTAGGCCGCGGGGACGTCCTGGAGCAGTCGGGCGGTCCGCTCGGCGTCCAGGGCGACGGTCAGCGACTCCTCGACGGCGGCGGTGTCGGCGCCGTCCAAGTCGGTCGGCAGGACGGCGTCGGCCTCGCCCTCCGGGCTTTGCCAGTGGGCGAGTTCGCCGTCGAAGCCGCCGGCGGCGGTGTGTGCGGCGAGCCGTTCGGCCCAGGCGCGGAAGGAGGTGGTCTTGGGGCCGAGGTCGGGCCGCTGCCCCGCGCGCAGGGCGCGGTGGGCGGTGTCCAGGTCCTCCAGGATCAGCCGCCAGGACACCGCGTCCACCACCAGGTGGTGCGCGGCCAGCAGCAGGACGGGGTGGGGTTCGTCGGCGAGGTGGCAGAGGGCGGCGCGCAGCAGCGGTCCGGCGGCCAGGTCGAAGCCCTCGGTCAGCTCCCGGCGCAGCGCCTCGAACTCCGCCGCGCCCGGCAGGTGGTGGGTGCGCAGCTCCGGGTCCGGCCCGGGCGCGCTGCCGTACTGCCGCCACCCGCCGTCCGGCCGGCGCCGGTAGCGCAGCCGGAGCGCGTCGTGCTGTGCCAGGACGGCGGCCAGCGCCGCCCAGAGCAGGTGTTCGTCGGTGTCGGGGGCGAGCCGGAAGGCGAGCGACTGGGTGAGCCGGACCGGGTCCCCGTCGAGGGTGTCGAACAGCCAGTGCTGGACGGGGGTGAGCGGGGCGTCGCCGGTCACCGGGCCCTGTTCGGCGGTGCCGCCCGGGTTCGGCGACTCCTCGGCGGCGCGGGCGAGTTCGGCCAGGGTCTGGTGGGCGAACAGGTGGCGGGGGGTCAGGGCGAGGCCGGCCCGGCGGGCGGCGGAGACGATCCGGATGCCCAGGATGGAGTCGCCGCCGAGGGCGAAGTAGTTGTCGTCGGCGCCGACTTCGGGCACGCCGAGGACCTCGGACCAGATCGCGGCGAGGGTGCGTTCGGCGGCGGTGCGGGGCGGCCGCGCGGCGGCGTCGGCCGGGGTGTGCCACTGCGGTACGGGCAGGGCGCGCCGGTCCAGTTTGCCGGTGGCGCCGAGCGGCAGCCGCTCCAGCGGCACCACGAGGGCGGGCACCAGGTGGTCGGGCAGGCTCCGGCCGAGGAAGTCCCGCCACTCGACGGGGTCGGGCAGCCGGCCGTCGCGGGGGACGGCGTAGCCGACCAGCCGCTTGTGGCCGTCCTGTTCGACCACCCGGGCGGCGGCCGCCGCCACCTCCGGGTGGCGGGCCAACGCGGCTTCCAGCTCGCCGAGTTCGATCCGGAAGCCGCGCACCTTGACCTGGTCGTCGGCGCGGCCGAGGTAGCGCAGTCGGCCGTCGGCGCCCCAGCGCACCAGGTCGCCGGTGCGGTACATCCGGGCGCCGGCCGGGCCGAAGGGGTCGGGCAGGAAGCGGGCGGCGGTGAGGCCGGGGCGGCGCAGGTAGCCGCGGGCCACGCCGGTGCCGGCCAGGTACAGCTCCCCGGGGGCGCCGACCGGCACCGGGCGCAGCCGCCCGTCCAGCACGTAGGCCCGGGCGCCGCCGGCCGGGCGGCCGATCGGCGGGTCGCGGTCGGGGTCGGCAGGGCCAGCGGGATCGGCGGGACGAGCGGGGTCGGCCGGGTCGGCGGGTTCGCAGACGGCGGCGGTGGCGTAGACGGTGGCCTCGGTGGGGCCGTAGACGTTGAGGACCCGGCAGCCGGGGACGGCCTCCCGGACCAGACGTACGGTGCGGGCGGGCAGCGCCTCGCCGGCCAGCACCACGGTGTCGGCGGTGAGGCGGACGGCGTTCCCGGCCAGCAGTCCGCCGAGGGCGGAGGGCACCGCGCTGACCAGCCCGGCCCGCCGGGGCCCGGAGCCCTCGGTGAGGGCGAGGAGGTCCCGGACGAGCTCCACGCAGCCGCCGGCGAGCAGCGGCGAGAAGATCTCGAACACCGAGACGTCGAAGTTGAGCGAGGTGGCGGCCAGCACGTGGTCCAGGCCGCGGCCGGTGAACTCCCTTGCCGCCCAGTCGGTCAGGGCCAGCACGGAGGCCTGGGCGACCACCACGCCCTTGGGGCGGCCGGTGGAGCCGGAGGTGTGGATGACGTAGGCCGGGTGCCCGGGCAGCAGCGGGGCGGATCGTTCCTGCACGTCCAGCGCCTCCGCGGGCGCGGCGGCGAGCCGGGCGGCGCAGTCCGGGTCGTCGAGCAGGATCCGGGTGAACCCGCCCGCGGGGAGGCGCCGCCCGGCGCCGGAGTCGGTGATCACGGCCTCGGGCCGGACGTCCTCGAACAGGTACGCGATCCGCTCGGCCGGGTACCCGGGGTCGACCGGGAGGTAGCCGGCGCCGCTCTTGAGCACCGCCAGCAGGGCCACCACCAGCTCCGCGGTGCGGGGCAGCGCGAGCGCGACGAAGCGCTCGGGGCCGGCCCCGGCCGCGATCAGCAGCCGGGCCAGCCGGTTGGAGCGCTCGTCCAGCTCCCGGTAGCTCAGCACGGTGCCGCCGGAGCGGACGGCCGGGGCGTCGGGGGTGCGGGCGGCCTGCCGGGCGAAGGCCTCGGGCAGGGTGCGCTCCGGTGGCTCGACCACCGCGCCGCCGAGGCGTCGGACCAGCTCGCGGCCCGACTCCGGTGCCAGCAGCGGCAGTTCGGCGGCGGTCCGGTCGAGGCCCGCCGCCAACCCGGCCAGCAGCGTGCGCAGGCTCGCCCCGAGGCCCTCGACGGTCGCGGTGTCGAAGGCGGCCGGGTCGTGGTCGAGGTCGATCACGACCGAATCGCCGGGGGCGACCACCACGCTGAGCGGGTAGCTGGTCGGCTCCTGGACGCTCTCGGTCTCCACCGCCAGCCCGTGCCGGCTCAGCGCACCGGCGTCGAAGGGGTAGTTCTCGAAGACCACGATGCTCTCGAACAGGGCCGTCCCGCCGGGCAGTTCGCTCCAGTTCTGGAGCTGGGCCAGCGAGACGGAGTCGTACCGGCGGGCCTCCGACTGGGCGCCCTGCAGCGCGTGCAGCCACTCCCGCAGCGGGCGGCGCTCGTCGATCCGCGCCCGGGTCGGCAGCGCGTTGATGAACAGCCCCACCATCGAGGTGACGCCGGGGAGTTCGGCGGGCCGCCCGGAGACGACGGTGCCGAACACCACGTCGTCCCCGCCGCCGTAGCGGGAGAGCAGCAGCGCCCAGGCGCCCTGGAGGACGGTGTTGACGGTCAGCCCGGCCTGCCGGGCGGTGTCGCGCAGCCGCTCGGAGAGTTCGGCGCCGAGGCCGATCCGCACCTTGGCACCGGAGCTCGCCCGGTGGGCCCCGGCGGGGCGCCGGTCCCGGGGCAGTTCGGTGGGCGCGGGGAAGCCGGCCAGGGTGTCGCGCCAGTACCGTTCGGCCCGCGCCCCGTCCTGGGCGGCGAGCCAGCGCAGGTGGTCGGCGAAGGGGGCGCGTTCGACGAGCTGCGGCGGCCGGCCCTCGGTCAGCGCGGCGTAGCGCTCGCAGACCTCGTCGAAGACCTGGGCCGCGCTCCAGCCGTCGAGCAGCACGTGGTGGAAGGTCCACACCACCCGCACCCGGTCGGCGCCCAGCCGGACCAGGGAGAGCCGCAGCAGCGGCCCGGTGGCCAGGTCGATCCCGGCCTCCCGGTCGGCGGCGAGCAGCCGGGCGGTGTCCCGGGCGACCCGCTCGGCGGGCCGGTCCGACCAGTCGTGGTGGGCGATCGGCAGGGCCGCCCGGCGCCGCACGACCTGGACCGGCTCGGCGGTGTCCTGCCAGCTGAGCCGGGTGCGCAGCACCGGGTTGGCGTCCGCGGTCCGCTGCCAGGCCTCGGCGAGCGCCCCCGGGTCGGTGACCCCGGTGAGCACCAGCTGCACCTGGTTGACGTAGGTGCGCCCGGCCGGCTCCAGCAGGCTGTGGAACAGCATGCCCGCCTGCATCGGCGTCAGCGGGAGGACGTCGGCGACCTCGCGCCCGTCCCCGACGATCCGGTCCACCGCCGCCTGGTCCAGCCGGGCCAGCGGGAAGTCGGCGGGGGTGCGCCCGCCGGCGCCCGGTTCGGCGCAGTGCGCGAGGATCCCCTCCAGCGCGCGCAGCATCGCCTCGGCCAGGGCGGTGACGGTGTCCGCGCGGTGCCGGCCGGCGCCGTAGTACCAGGCGATCTCCAGCTCCTCGCCCTCGACCCGGGCGACCACGTCCAGCAGGTGGGGCCGCTCCGTGCCGGGCGCCTCCGAACCGCCCAGGCCGCCGGGGACGGCGCGCACCAGGGCGGCGCCCTCGGCGGACCAGTCGAAGCGGCCGAGGTAGTTGAAGCTGATGCCGGGCGCGGGGGCGTCGGCGAGTCCGCCGTCGGGCGCCAGGTGGCGCAGCGCGCCGTAGCCGAGGCCGTGGTCCGGCACCGCGCGCAGCTGCTCCTTGACGGACTTGAGCGCGGCGCCCCAGTCCCCGCCGGGGGCGTCGGGGACGTCCAGGGCGACGGGGTACAGCGAGGTGAACCAGCCGACCGTACGGGACAGGTCGACGCCCTCGAACAGGCCGTCCTCCCGGCCGTGGCCCTCCAGGCCGATCGCCACCGTGCGCCGCCCGGTCCAGTCCGCCAGCACCCGGCCGAGCGCGGTGAGCAGCACGTCGTCGATCCGGGTGCGGTAGACGGCGGGCACCTGGCGCAGCAGCCGGTCGGTGCGTTCGCGGTCCAACCGGACGGTCACCGAGCGCAGTTCGGCGGCGGTGTCGGCGCCCTCGCCGTCCACCGGCAGCGGGGCGGCGCACGCCCGGGCGGCCTCGGCCCAGTGGGCGCGCTGCCCGGCGAAGCCGCCGGACTCGGCACGGACGCGCAGCAGGCGGGCCCACTCCCGGACGGAGGTGGTGCGGGCGGGCAGCCGCAGCGGGCGGCCCTCGACGGCCTGCCGGTAGGCGGTCTCCAGGTCCTCCAGCAGCACCCGCCAGGAGACGCCGTCGACCACCAGGTGGTGGACGACGAGCAGCAGCCGGGCCGGGCCGGCGGTGCCGGGCCGGAACAGCCGGGCGGTGAGCAGCGGGCCGGTGTCCAGCCGGAAGCCGGCCTGGGCGGCCGCGGTCACGGCCGCCTCCTCGTCCCGGTGGTGGACCGTCAGCAGCTCGGGGGCGGTGGTGTCGGCGGGTTCGCAGTGCTGCTGCCAGGTGCCGTCCGGGCCGGGGGTGAAGCGGCAACGCAGGGCGTCGTGGTGCGCCCGGAGGGCGGCCAGGGCACGGCGCAGGGCGTCCTGGTCGACCGTGCCGGGCGTCTCCACCACCACGGACTGGTTGAAGTGGTGGGCCTCGGCCGGGGCGGCGTCGAGGAACCAGTGCTGGATGGGGGTCAGGCCGACCTCGCCGCCGACCGGTTCGGTGCCGACCACGGTCACGGCGGTGCCGGCGGCCGCGGCCAGCGCGGCGACAGTGGGGTGCCGGAAGAGGTCGCGCGGGGAGAGCGCGAGGCCGGCGGCGCGGGCGCGGGAGACCACCTGGATGCTGAGGATGGAGTCGCCGCCGAGCAGGAAGAAGTCGTCGTCGAGGCCGACCCGCTCGACCCCGAGCAGCTCCGCCCAGATCCCGGCCAGGGCGCGTTCGGCGTCGGTGCGCGGGGCGCGGTGGGCGGCGCCGCCGGCCGGGGCGCGGTCGGGGGCGGGCAGCCGGCGGCGGTCGACCTTGCCGTTGGCGGTCAGCGGGAGTGCGGGGACCGTGACGAAGGCGGTGGGCAGCATGTAGTCGGGCAGCTCGGCGGCCAGGTGGGCGCGCAGGGCGGCGGCGCTGGGGGGTTCGGCGTTCGCGGCGGTATCGGGGGTATCGGCATGGTCGGCGCTCTCGGCGCTCTCGGTGAGCACCAGGTGGGCGACCAGCCGCTTGCGCCCGCTGCCGTCCTGGTGCAGGCCGACCACGGCCTCGGCGACGGCCGGGTGGGCGGTCAGCCGGGCCTCGATCTCGGCGGGTTCGATCCGGAACCCGCGGATCTTGATCTGGTCGTCCGCGCGGCCGACGAACTCCAGGTCGCCGTCCTCGCTCCAGCGCACGGTGTCCCCGGTGCGGTACATCCGGCCGCCGGGCGGGCCGTACGGGTCGGCGAGGTAGCGGGCGGCGGTCTCCCCCGGCCGCCCGGTGTAGCCCCGGGCGAGGCCGGCCCCGGCCAGGTACAACTCGCCGGTGGTGCCCGGGGGTTGTGGCTGGAGCGCGCCGTCCAGGACGTACGCCCGGGTGTTGTCCAGCGGGCGGCCGATCGGCAGCACGGCGGGCAGCGGGTCGCCGGTGCGGAAGGCCCGGCGGGTGGCGAAGGTGGTGGTCTCGGTCGGGCCGTAGACGTCGACCACGGTGAGTCCGGGGCAGGCCTCCAGCACCCGGCGCACCACGGCGCCCGGCACCGCCTCGCCGCCGGTCCACACCTCGCGGGCGCCGCGCAGGCAGCCCGGGTCCTCCTGGGCGAGCACCCGGAACAGGCCGATGGTCAGGAACAGGCAGCGCACGCCCTGTTCGGTGACGGCGCGGCGGACCACGGCGGCGTCCACGTCCCCGGGCGGGGCCAGGACGGCGGTGCCGCCGCGCAGCAGCGGCACCCACAGCTCGTAGGTGGAGGCGTCGAAGGCGTGCGGGGAGTGCACCAGCACCCGGTCGTGCCCGGCGAAGGCGCCGTCCAGGGCGAGCGCGGCGACGTCCCGGCGGCGCACGGCGACGCCCTTGGGGGTGCCGGTGGAGCCGGAGGTGAACATCAGGTACTGGAGGTGGTCGGGGTGGACGGGCGCCGGCTCGAAGCGCTCCGGCTCCGGGCCGGCGGGGCCGCCGTCGACCAGCAGCACCCGCTCGTCCGGGCGCAGTCCGGCCGCGGTGCCGGCCCGGTCGGCGTCGGTGAGCAGCAGGTCGGCACCGGCGGCGGTGAGCATCCCGTGCAGCCGCTCGCGCGGGGCCCGGCCGTCCAGCGGGACGTACACCCCGCCGGTGCGGACCAGCGCCAGCTGGGCGACGACCAGGGCGACGGAACGATCCATCAGGACCCCGACCGGGCGCTCCGGGCCGACCCCGAGCGCCGCCAGCCGGGCGGCCAGGGCGGCCGCGCGGGCGTCGAGTTCGCGGTAGCTCAGGCGCTCCTCGCCCGCTTCCAGGGCGACCGCCCCGGGCGACCGCCGCACCTGCTCGGCGAACAGCTCTGCGACGTCCCGCTCCGGCCGCTCGACCGCGGTGGCGTTCCAGTCGACCAGGACCTTCCGGCGCTCCCCCGCGGACAGCAGCGGGATCCGCGCGGGCGGGCGGTCGGCGCCCTCGGGCAGCGCGGTCAGCAGGGCGGTGAGCTGCCGGGCGGTGCGCCGGATCGTGCCGGGGTCGAACAGCCGCGGGTCGTAGCACAGCCGCAGGGACAGCTCCGGCCCCGGGTGGGCCAGCAGGGCGAGCGGGTAGTTGGTGGTCTCGATCCCGTCCAGCTCGCGCAGCCGCAGGCCGTGGGCGGCCGCCGCACCGTCGTCGACCGGGTAGTTCTCGAAGACCACGATGCTGTCGAACAGGGCGGCCTGCTCGGGGAGTCCGGTGGCCTCCCGGAGCCGGGTGAGCGGCAGGAAGCCGTGCCGGCGGTCCTCGCTCTGCTCCCGTTGGAGCCCGCGCAGCCAGTCCAGCAGGGTGCCGTCGGCGGGCACCGCGGTCCGGGTGGGCAGGGTGGTGATGAACAGCCCGGTCATCGACTCCACCCCGGGCAGCTCGGGCGGGCGGCCCGAGGAGGTGGTGCCGAACAGCACGTCGCCGCGGTGCGCGCCGCGGCCGAGCAGGATCGCCCAGGCGCCCTGGACCAGGGTGTTCAGGGTCAGGCCGGCGCCGCGGGCCAGCTCCTCCAGGGCCCGGGTCGCGGCGGCGGGCAGGGTGAACGGCAGGGCCCGGCTGGACTCCGCGCGGTGGCTGCCGCGCGGCTCGCGGTCGTAGGGCAGCGGGGTCGGCTCGGTGACCCCGGCCAGCCGGGTGCGCCAGTGCCGCTCCGCCTCGGCGGTGTCGCGCCCGGCCAGCCAGGCGAGGTAGTCACGGTAGGGGCGGCGGTCGGGGACGGTGCCGGACGGGACGGTGCCGGGCGGGACGGTGCCGGACGGTGCGCCTCCCTCCGGGCCGGACCGGGCCAGGGCGGCGTGGGCCGCGAAGACGTCCGTGAGCACCTGGAACAGGCTCCAGCCGTCCAGCACCAGGTGGTGGAAGGACCACAGCACCCGCACCCGGTCCTCACCGAGCCGGATCAGCGCCAGCCGCTGGAGCGGGGCCCGGTCGAGGTCGAGGCCGCGGGCCCGGTCGCGGTCCAGCAGGTCGGCCAGCCGCGTGGCGCGCTCGGGCTCGGGGACCTCGCGCCAGTCCAGTTCGGTGACCGGCAGCTCCGCCCGGCGGTGCACCACCAGCAGCGGCTCGGGGACGTCCTGCCAGCGGACCCGGGAGCGCAGCACCTCGGTCCGGTCGGAGACCCACTGCCAGGCCGCGGCCAGCCGGCCGGGGTCGGGCACGCCGTCCAGGACGAAGTCCAGCTGCTGGAAGTAGGCGCCGCCGCCGTCGTCCGCGAGGTCGTGGAAGAGCATGCCGGCCTGGGTGGGCGTCAGCGGGAGGACGTCCGCGACCGCGCCCGGGTCCTCGCCGGTGATCCGGTCCACGGCCGCCTGGTCGAGCCGGGCCAGCGGGAAGTCGGACGGGGTCCGCCCGGCGGCGCCGGGGCTGACCGCGAAGCGGGCGAGGTCGGCGAGCTCCTCGGCGTAGCGCCGGGCGAGCGCCTCGACGGTGGCCCGCCGGTGCCGGGGTTCGGCGTAGTGGAAGGTGAACTCCAGCGCCTCGTCGACGAGTCGGCCGACGATCTCCAGGGGGTGCGGGCGCTCGACCCCCGGGTCGGCGTCCAGCTCCAGCGGGCGGAAGGTGCCGCGCAGCAGCCCGGCCCCGTCGTCCGCACGGTCGTCACCGCTGCCACCTCCGCCCGAAACGTCCATCCGGCCCAGGTAGTTGAAGCTGATCCGGGCGGTGGGCGCGGCCGGTGCCGTGCCGGGGCGGCCCAGGTGGCGCAGGGCGTCGAAGCCGAGCCCGCGCCGGGGGACGGCCCGCAGCTGCTCCTTGACCTGCTTGAGCACGGCGTCCCAGCCGGCCTCGGGCGGCACGGCCAGCGCGACCGGGTGCCGGGTGGTGAACCAGCCGACGGTGCGGCCGAGTTCGAGCTCGGCGAAGAGCTCCTCGCGCCCGTGCCCCTCCACGTCCACCAGCACCTGCGCCGGCCCGCCCGCCCCGCGCAGCGCCCGCCCGAGGGCGGACAGCAGCACGTCGTTGGCCCGGGTGCGGTAGGTCTCGGGCAGGGTGCGCAGCAGGGCGGCGGTGGCGGCGGGGTCGAGCCGTACGGTCACCGAGCGGGCCGAGGCGTAGTCGTCGGGGGCCGTCCGGTCCTCGGCCGGGAAGGGCTCGGGGTCCTGGCCGTGCGCGGACGGCGAGGGGAGGGCGTGCGCCCAGTACTCCGTCTCGTCCTCGAAGCCTCCTGCGGCCGCGAACCCGGCCAGCCGCTCGGCCCACTGCCGCAGCGGGGTGGACTTCGGCGGCAGGGCGGCCGCGCCGTCCCGGCCCGCGCGGCGGGCCCGGTAGGCGGTGTCGAGGTCCTCCAGCAGCACCCGCCAGGACACCCCGTCGACCACCAGGTGGTGGACGGCGAGGTGCAGCACGGGCGGCCGCCCGGCGCCCCGGTCGTGCAGTACGGCGCGCAGCAGCGGGCGGTGCCCGGCGCCGTGCAGCGCGAACGGACCGAAGTGGGGGGTGTCACCGTCCGGCCCGGTGTGCCGGCCCAGCCGCAGCCGGGGCGTGCGCTCCTCGACCCGCCAGTGCGCGGCCTCCGCCCCACCGGCCGTCACGAACGAGGACCGCAGGGCGTCGTGGTGCGCGACCAGGTCGTTCAGCGCCTCCTCCAGCGCCGCCGGATCCACCTCCGCGGGCAGCAGCAGTGACAGCGCCTGGTTGAAGTGCCCGGCCCGTCCGGCGGAACGTTCCAGCCACCAGCGCTGGATCGGGGTCGGCACCGCCGTCCCGGTGGCGGCCACCGGGGCGACGGCGGCGGGCCGTTCGGCCGCGTCCGCGCAGCGGGCCAGCGCGGCGACGGTCTGGTGCCGGTAGAGGTCCCGGGAGGTCAGCGGCAGGCCCTCCTGCCGGGCCCGGGCGACCACCTGGATGCCGAGGATGGAGTCGCCGCCGAGGTCGAAGAAGTTGTCGTCCGCGCCGACCCGCTCCAGCCGCAGCACGTCCGTCCAGATGGCGGCGAGCGCCTGCTCGGCGGGGGTGCGGGGGGCGACGTGGCGGACGGTCCGGGCGAGCGGTCCCGGGTCGGGCAGCCGGCCGCGGTCGAGCTTCCCGTTGGGGTTGAGCGGCAGGGCGGGCAGCAGGACGACGACCGCGGGCACCAGGTGGTCCGGCAGGGTCAGCGCGAGCGCGCGCCGCACCGCCTCGGGCTCCACCCCGCCCGCCGGGCCCGGCACCACGTAGCCGACCAGGCGCCGGTGGCCGCCGCTCTCCGCGACGGCGGCGGCCGCCTCGACCACGCCGGGGCAGCGCCGCAGCGCCTCCTCCACCTCGCCCAGTTCGATCCGGAAGCCGCGGACCTTGACCTGCTGGTCGATCCGGCCGAGGTACTCCAGGTCCCCGTCGGCGTTCCACCGCACCAGGTCCCCGGTGCGGTACATCCGCGTCCCTGGCCCGCCGTACGGGTCGGCCACGAAGCGGGCCGCGGTCAGCCCGCCGCGCCCCAGGTAGCCGCGGGCCAGGCCGCCCCCGCCGAGGTACAACTCGCCGACCACTCCCGGGGGTTGCGGGCGCAGCCCGGCGTCCAGGACGTACGCCCTGGTCAGTCCCAGCGGGCGGCCGATCGGCGGCGCCCGGTCCGGCAGCCGGTCACCGGCGAACCAGGCGGTGGCGTAGACGGTGGCCTCGGTGGGGCCGTAGAGGTTGGCGACGGCGCTGCCGGGCAGGGCCCGCCGCAGGTCGCGCACCGCGCGGGCGGAGAGCGCCTCGCCGGCCAGCACCACGGTGTCCGGGGCGACCGGGGCGGTGCCCCCGGCGATCAGCCGGGAGAGCGCCGAGGGCACCCCGCTGAGCAGGCCGACCGGGCGCGGGCCCCCGGCGTCGGCCTCGGCCTCGGCTCCGGCCTCGGCTGCGGCCTCGGCGAGGACGGTGAGGTCCGCGACCACCTCGACGGATCCGCCCACCAGCAGCGGGCAGAGCAGCTCGAAGACCGAGACGTCGAAGTTGAGCGAGGTCGCGGCGACCACGCGCGTCAGCCCGTCGGCCCCGAACCGCTCCGCCGCCCAGTCCGCGAGCGCGGCGACGCTGCGGTGGGTGACCACGACGCCCTTGGGGCGGCCGGTCGAGCCGGAGGTGTGGATGACGTACGCGGGGTGGTCCGGCAGCAGCGGGCCGAGCCGGTCGGCGTCGGTCAGGTCGGCGTCAACCCCTGAGGTGTCGGCCCCTGAGGCGTCGGCCCCGGGAGCGGCGGCGCAGTCCTCCAGCAGCAGCACCGGGCACCCCGCCGGCAGCGCGGCCGCCGTCTCCCGGGTGGCGAGGACCAGCGCGGGCCGGGCGTCCGCCAGCAGCAGCCGGATCCGCTCGGCCGGGTACGCCGGGTCCACCGGCAGGTACGCCGCACCGGATTTCAGCACCGCCCACACCGCCGCCGGAAGTTCCGCCGAGCGCGGCAGGCAGAGCGCGACCAGCCGCTCCGGGCCCGCGCCCCGGGAGACCAGCAGCCGGGCGAGCCGGTTGGCGCGCCGGTTCACCTCCGCGTAGTCCAGCCGCACCGGTCCGTGCACCACGGCGGTCCGCCCGGGGGCCTCGGCGGCCCTCGCCTCGAACAGGGCGGGCAGGACGGCGCCCGGCGCCCCGGCCCGGCCGGTGGCCGGCGGGTTCCAGGAGTCGAGCAGGGTGCGCTGCTCCTCCTCGGAGAGCATCGGCAGTTCGTCGAGGACGCGCTGCGGACCGTCCGCCATGCCGGCCAGCAGGCGGTGCAGGTGCCGGCTCATCCGGGCCACCGTGCGCCCGTCGTACAGGTCGGTGCTGTACTCGACGGTCAGCGTGCAGCCGCCGGCCCCGTCGGGGGTGAACTCCAGCACCAGGTCGAACCGGGCGGCCGGGCGGGGCAGCGGGTGGTCGGCGAAGTGCAGGCCGCCGGCGGTGGCCGGGGCGGTGGGGCTCTGCTGGACGACCAGCACCTGCACCAGCGGGGTCCGGCTCGGGTCCCGGGGCGGGGCGAGTTCCTCGACCACCCGGTCGAACGGCGCGGCGGCGTGCGCGAAGGCGTCCAGCAGCACGGCGCGCAGGTCCCCCACGTACCGGTCGACGGTGGCCTTGCCGTCCACGTCGGCGCGCAGCACCACGGTGTTGACGAAGAAGCCGGTGACGTCCTCCAGCTCCCGCCGGTCGCGCCCGGTGGTGACGGTGCCGAAGGCGACGTCCCGTTGGCCGGAGTAGCGCGAGAACAGCAGCGCGGACGCCCCGGCGAACAGGGTGAACAGGGTGGTGCCGCGGCCCGTCGCGAGGTTCCGCAGCCGGGCCACCAGTTCGGCCGGGAGATGGTGGCGGTGCGCCGCCCCGGCGGTGCCGCGCAGCGCGGGCCGGGGCCGGTCGGTGGGCAGTTGGAGCGGCTGGAGGTCCGCCAGGCAGCGCTTCCAGTGGGCGAGGTCGGCGGTTGGGTCCGTGCCCCGGCGGTGCTGCTCCCAGTGCGCGAAGTCGGGGTACTGGAGGGCGGGTTCGGGCAGCCCGTCCGGTGCGCCGGTGGCCTCGGCCCGGTAGAGCGCGGCGAGGTCGCGGGTGAGCACGGCGACCGAGCGGCCGTCGGTGACGATGTGGTGCTGGCCGAGCAGCAGCAGGTGGTCCTCGGCGGCGAGCCGGACCAGCAGCGCCCGGGTGAGCGGTCCCTGCGCCAGGTCGTACGGGCGGCCGAGCTCCTCGGTCAGCAGCCGTTCGGCGGCCGCCGCGCGCTCCTCGGCGGGCAGCGCGGCCAGGTCGGCGGTGCGCAGCGGCAGTTCGGCCGTCCCGGCGACGTGCTGGAGGAGCCGGCCGTCGAGGGTGGCGAAGGTGGTGCGCAGCGCGTCGTGGCGGCCGGCCAGCCGGTGCAGGGCGCGGCGCAGCGCCTCGACGTCGGGCGCCCCGCGCAGCCGCAGCGCCGCGCCGGTGTTGTACTCGGTGCCGCCGGCGTCGAGGTCGTCGAGGAACCAGAGCCGGCGCTGGGCGCTGGAGGCGGGCAGCGGACCGCCGCGCGGGGCGGGCGGGATCGGCTCCGGCGCCGCGTCCGCCGGCCGGTCGTCCAGCAGCGGGGCCAGGGCGGCGACGGTGCGGGCGGTGAAGACGTCCCGGAGGGTGAGCCGGGCGCCGAGCCGCTCGGCGATCCGGGCCAGGGTGCGGGCGGCGAGGATCGAGTCGCCGCCCAGCTCGAAGAAGTCCTCGCCGACGCCGACCGCGTCGAGGCCGAGGGCCTCCGCCCAGATGGCGGCGAGGGCGCGTTCCCGGCCGGTGCGCGGGGCGAGCGGTTCGGCGGTGTCGGGGCGGGCGGGGGCGGGCAGGGCGCGCTGGTCGACCTTGAGCTGCGGGGTGAGCGGCAGGGCGGGCAGGACGACCACGGCGGAGGGCACCAGGTGGGCCGGCAGGGCCGCGGCCAGGGCGGACCGCAGGCCGGCCGGGTCGGGGGCGTGCTGCGGGTCGGCGGGGGTAGCGTAGCCGACCAGCCGGGTCCGGCCCGGCTCGTCCTCCCGGACCACCACGACGGCCTGGTCGACGGCCGGGTGGGCGCGCAGCGCGGCCTCGATCTCGCCCGGTTCGATCCGGACGCCGCGGACCTTCACCTGCCGGTCGAGCCGGCCGAGGAACTCCAGCTGTCCGTCGGCGGTCCACCGGGCGCGGTCGCCGGTGCGGTAGAGCCGGGCGCCGGGCGGCCCGAAGGGGTCGGGCAGGAAACGCGCGGCGGTCAGGCCGGGGCGGCCCAGGTAGCCGCGGGCCACGCCCTCGCCGCCGAGGTACAGCTCGCCGTCGGTGCCGGCCGGCCGGGGGCGCATCCGTTCGTCGAGCACGTACGCCCGGGCGTGCGGCAGCGCCGCGCCGATGCTCGGGGTGCCGCTGCCGGCGGCGAGCGGTCCGGTCCAGGTGGCGACGATGGTGGCCTCGGTCGGGCCGTAGGAGTTGATCATGCGGCGGCCGGGTGCCCAGCGGTCGACCAGCTCGGCGGGGCAGGCCTCGGCGCCGACGATCAGGGTGCGCAGGTGGCGCCCGGCCCCGGCGGGCACGGTGGCCAGCGCGGCGGGCGGGACGAGCGCGTGGGTGATCCGGTGCTCGTCCAGCACGGCGGCGAGCTCCGCGCCCAGCCAGGGGCCGTCCGGCGGGACGACCAGGGTGGCACCGGCCAGGACGGAGATGAACAGTTCCAGCACGGAGGCGTCGAAGCTGGGCGAGGAGAACTGCAGCACCCGGTCGCCGGGGCGCACCGCGTAGCGCTCGACGGCCGCGGCGGTGAACCCGGCGATGCCCCGGTGGGTGACCACCACGCCCTTGGGGGTCCCGGTGGAGCCCGAGGTGTAGATGACGTACGCCGCGTGGTCGGTGCCGGGCCCGGCGGCTCCGGCTCCGGCTTCGGCTTCCACGGCTCCTTCTGCTTCCGCCTCCAGCGCCGCGGCGACCCGGTCCGGGTCGTCCAGCACCACGGCGGGCGCGGCGTCGGCGAGCATCAGCGCCCGCCGCTCGGCCGGGTAGTCCGGGTCCACCGGCAGGAAGGCGGCGCCGGAGCGGGCGACGGCCAGCTCGGCGGCGACCAGTTCCATCGAGCGCGGCAGGACCAGCGCCACCGTGCGGTCCGTGCCCGCGCCGCGCCGTCTCAGCGCGCGGGCCAGCCGGTCGACCCGGTCGGACAGCTCCCGGTAGCTCCAGGTGCGCGAGCCGTCGGTCAGCGCCGGGGCGTGCGGCGCCTCGGCCACCCGGGCGGCGAACAGACCGTCGAGGGTACGGCCCGCCGGGCGCGGGTCGGTGACGCCGTCCGGCGCCCCGGCGGTGTCGCGGGCCGACAGCGGAGCGGACGGACGCACGGGCTGGGCGGGCCACTCGGCCATGGCGGGAGGTCCTTCCGGACGGGGAGGAGGCTGCGCGGGCACCCGGGCGGAGGCCGGCCCTCGGTGCTGCGGGAACGGTGTGGCGGCAGTGCACGAGCGTGGGGGTGCACGGCGGTACGACGGTGGTACGGCGGCGGTGCGACGGCAGGCGCCGCCTGCGGCGGCTCAGGCGGGCCCGGTCCGCCGCGCGGTGCGCCCGGACACCTGCACCAGGTCGACCACCCCGGTGGCCGGGTCGCGGTGGAACCACCCGCCCGGCTCGGGCCGGCCGGTGTCGGGCGCGATCAGGTCGTAGCGCAGGTCGGCGTAGCAGCGCAGCGGGAGCGGCAGGTCGCCGTCCACGGAGAGGGTGAGCCCTCCGTCGTGCGCCGCCTCGACGCGGTACCGGATCCCGCCGTTGCGGTAGTCGCCCGCGCACTCCGGCAGTTCGGCCGGGACACCCCGGGGCTCCTGCTCCCCCGCGGCCACCGGGGCGATCGCGGCGGGCACCGCGATTCCGGTCAACTCGGCCAGTTCTGCCGCGAGTTCCCGCCAGAGTGCGGTGGCGCTGCCCGCGTTGCCGGTGAAGGCGACCACCGTCCCGCCGTCCGGTTCGGCCCGCAGGTGGCAGGAGGTGCCCATGGCGTTGCCGTCGTGGCCGCACCAGAGCCGCCCGTCCTTCCGGTAGAGCGCCAGGCCCGCGCCCCAGCCGTCCGCGAGCGCGCCCGGGCGGGCCCCGGGCTGGGGGCGGCGCAGTTCGTCGGCGACGTCCGCGGGCAGTGCCTTGGCCCGGCCGATCGCGGCGGCGCCGAACGCGGCCAGGTCGGCGGCGCTCAGCAGCAGCGCCCCGGCGGGCGCCTCCACCGGGGCCAGGTTCTGCCGGACCGGCCGGACCCGGCCGGTCGCGGCGTTGAAGGCGTGCCCGGCGGCGAGCGGGCGCCCCGCCGCGGCCGGGCCGGCCGGCAGCGGACCGAGGAAGGCGGGCACGGTGTCCAGCGGTTCCAGCAGCAGGGTCGCGACGGCCTCCGGCCAGGGCATCCCGGTCACCGTCTCCACCAGGCGCCCGGCGGCGACGTAGCCGGCGTTGGAGTAGGAGAAGCCCGTCCCGGGCGGGAACAGCGCGTCCCGGGCGGTGCAGACCTCGGCCAGGTAGTGCGCCGCGGTGCTCCGGGCGGCCGTGTCGGAGTCCGGCCCGGTGGGCAGTCCGCCGGTGTGGCCGAGGAGTTGACGGATCGTCACCTCGCGGAGCGGGCGGAACTCGGGGAGGTGCGCGGCGACCCGGTCGTCGAGGTCGAGGTCCCCGTCGTCGGCGAGCAGCACCACCAGGGCCGCGGTGTACGGCTTGGTGAGCGACCCGACCGGTACGGCGGTGTCCCCGGTGAGCGGCGCGCCGGTGGCGGCGTCGGCCACGCCGGTGTGCAGGGCGACGACCTCCGCCCCGGTGTCCAGGACCAGTTGGGCCCCGGGCACCCGGTGGCGGCGCGCGAGCGTGTCGAGCCGGTGCTGCAACTCGCGCCGCAGCAGCTGCGGAACGCGCTCGCGGACCGGCGCGGAAACGGGGTACGGCATGGGCGGTGGCTCCCGTTGACTGGTTCTCGGGTGCGGACGCGACGGCGCGCCCGTGAAGGAATTACGGATTGCCGAGGAACGCTCTGCCGGATTCACGGCCGGCGGCGCAGCGCAGCGCGAAGTACCGCGCGCACAACGCGATCGACCGAACGCCGTCCGGCAGCAACCGGCCCGACACGAACGGGAATGGAGGCGCCTCCCGGCGCGGCACGGCGCGACGACGGCGCACACGGGGCGCTCCGGGCCACGACGGCGCGCGGCGGCCGGACGGCACGAATACGACCCGTTTTTCCCGCTACGCGGAAAGCCCCGCGCGGCCGAATACCCGGCCCGGGCCGACGGGACCGGACTGGCACCCCGGACACTCCGGCCTGCGGGCCCGTCGGCCCGCACCCCGCAGGGTCGCCCCACCCGGCATCGCAATCCCCCCTGCGCCCCTCCCCCGCGACCACCGTGCGGAACCCTCTCCGCAACGGCCCCGGGAGACAGCGCAATCCTTGACGGACCGAACGTTCGAAAGACGAACGCGGAACAGTCTTCACGGCGGATCACCCGCTCGCAACCCCTTCCGATTGAACGGAAAGCAATTCTCATGGGAAACGGACCGACGAAATCCCTGGTGTGGCTCCCGACCACGGACGGAACACCTGATGACGCCTGTGAATTGGTTGGCCGAAACCGTGGCCGTCGGATCCCGACGGGCCGGAACCAGATTTTCACCGACACCGCAGAGTGGCCACAATGACGCTCGGGACGGCTGTGCGGAAATGCGACGGAGGATATCGGGGGTGAAAGGGGAGGGCCCGTGGTTCGGACGTGCCGCGCGGTGTTCCCGGAGCCGGCGGCGCACCGTGGTGCGCCGTACCGGGGGACTCGCGTTCCGCAACGGCGCACGGCGGCTCGGGACGGCTCACGGGGATCAGCGGCGCACGGGGCCCGAGCCGCGGGGGGGGGGGGGGGGGCCGCCCCCCCCCGGGCCGCCCCCCCCCCCCCCCCCCCCCCCCCGCCCCGGCCCCCCCAAGCCCCCCCCGGCGGGGGGGGGGGGGGGCGGCCCCCGGGGGGGCGGGGGCCCGGGGGCCCCCCCCCCCGCGCCGCTCGGCGGCGCACGACCCGCGATGTCACGACCCCCGATGCCACGACCCCCGATGTCACGTTCCGCCGCGCTGCCCGGTCCATCCGGTACCTGCACGACGAAGAACGAAGGGAGCGTCCTCACCATGAAGGCCGTCATCGTGTGTGTCTCGGTGTCCCACGGCAACACCCGCCGGATCGCCGAGGCGATCGCCCGGCCGCTGGCCGCGCCGGTGGTCGCACCGGAGGAGCTGGACCCGGCCGATCTCACCGGCTACGACCTGGTCGGGTTCGGCTCGGGCGTCTTCACCGGCCGCCTCCACCCGCACCTGCGGCGCTTCGTGAGCACCGTTCCGTCCGCCGCCCCGTCCGCCGAACACCCCTGCCGGGCCTTCGTGTTCGCCACCAGCGGCCTGCCCGAACCCGGCTTCCGCCCCTTCACCCGGCCGACGGAGCGCGCCCTGGCGGTGAAGGGCTTCCGGATCGTCGACGGCTTCACGGCCCGCGGCCACGACACCTGGCTCCCGTTCCGCCTGGTCGGCGGGATCAACAAGCACCGCCCCGACAGCCGCGACCTCGCGGCCGCCCACACCTTCGCCGAGCGCCTGCGGAGCGCGACCACGCCGACGTCCTGAGCCCGACGTCCCGAACCCCGCACCCCGGGTCCGGTGGCCGGGCCCCCTCCCGACCACCGGACCGCCTACCTGCCCCGGAGGCCCGCCACCCGGGCCCGCGCCACGCCCAGCCCCGGATCCCCTCCGCCACCGTCCCCACGCCGGGTGAGCACCACCAACAGCACCAACTGCACCACCGCACCGACCCCCTGGCCGACCCACACCCCGTCCACCCCCCACCAGTGCGACAGCACCACCGCCGCCCCCACCTGCCCACCCAGCCCGCACACCGCCGACACCACCAACGCCCGCCCGGCCCCGGTCGCCTGGTGGTAGCCGCCGAGGGCGACCGCCGGGGCGTACGGCAGCAGGTAGAGGGCCGTCAGGTGGAGGAACCCCGTGGCCTGGGCGGCCACCGCCGGGTCGTCGGTGAACAGCGCGGTGAGCGGGCCGGCCGCGCCCGCCGCCAGCAGCGCCGCCGCGGCGCCCAGCCCGACGGCGAGCCGGGCGGTGGCGCTCCGTAGGTCGCGCAGCGGCTCGGGCACGCCGGCCCCGGCGAGGTGGGCGGCCCGGAGGGCGGCGGCCTGGCGCAGCGCGTAGAAGGCCATGGTGAGCAGGAGCAGCAGCCGGTAGCCGATGCCGTACCCGGCCACCGCCGCCACCCCGAAGCCCGCGACCAGGGCGAGTTGGGCCGTGCCGACGGCCATCCGGGCGGTGAAGTCCAGTCCGAACGGCGCACCGGCCCGCAGGATGCCGACGGCCGCCGGGCCGACGCCCCGGACCGGCCCGCCGGCCCGGGGCCGCAGGCGCAGGGTGACGGCGAGGGCGATCGCCCGGGAGACGGTCAGGGCGAGCGCCGCGCCGGTCACGCCGAGGGCGGGCAGCGGGCCGGCGCCGAGGATCAGCAGCGGGTCGAGGACCAGCAGCAGGGCGTTGGAGAGCAGCGCGATCCGCATCGGGGTGCGGGTGTCGCCGGCGCCCTTGAAGAGTTCGTCGGCGACCCGCTGGGCGAAGAAGAGCCCGAAGGCCGGGAAGGCGACGGTGAGGTATTCGGCGGCCCTGACGGCGGCCTCGCCGTCGAGGAAGGCCTCCGCGATCCGGCCCCGGAGCAGGAAGCCGGGGGCGGCGAGGGCGAGGGTGCCGAGCGCGCAGAGCCGCCAGGCGGCGCGGGTGATCCGCCCGGCCCCGTCCCGGTCCCCGGCGCCGAGGGCCCGGGCGAGCCGGACGCTGACGCCGGAGGACACCACCAGGACGAGTCCGAGCAGCAGGTTCTCCAGGGTTCCGGCCAGGGTGACGGCGGCGACGGCGGCCCCGCCGAGCCCGGCCACCCAGAGCGTCCCGATCACCGTGGCGACCACTCCGGACAGCAGTTCCGCGTAGACCGGTCCGGCCAACAAGGCCAGCCGGACGGACTGTTCACGCACGGGTTCCCCCATCGTCGCGCCACCCGCACCGGAGCGGGCGACTGCCTCGAATGGATATACATCGAATCGAGGCACCTCGACAAGAGGTAGCATCATCCGCGGTACGGGGCGCATCATGGGGCGCACTCCGACGAAAGGGCTCCGACCGTGCTGACCCTCGCGATCCTCGGCTTCCTGTACGACCAGCCCCTGCACGGCTACGAACTCAAGTCCCGGATCACCGGGCTGGCCGGTCACGTCCGTCCGGTCAGCGACGGCGCGCTCTACCCCGCGATCACCCGGCTGGAGAAGGCCGCCCTGCTGCACCGCCGCACCGAACCCGGCAGCGGCGCCGCACCGCGCCAGACCCTGGAACTCTCCCCGGAGGGCCGGGTGGAGCTGCTGCGGCGACTGGCCGACCCCGAACAGGCCGAGATCACCGACCAGATCCGCTTCTTCACCCTCGCCGCCTTCCTCCACCACCTGGCCGACCCGGACCGGCAGGCCGCCGTGCTCCGGCGCCGACTGGACTTCCTGGAGGCGCCGAGCAGCTTCTTCTACGACGGGGACGGCCGACCGGTCACCGCCGAGCGGGAGCCGAACCCGTTCCGGCGCGGCATGCTGCTGGTCGCCCGGGCCTCCGGCGCCGCCGAGCGCGCCTGGCTGACCGAGACCATCGCCGGGCTGGAGGGCGCCGCGGGCGCCGCCGGTCCGCGGTGACCCCCTGACAGCGCCTCACCGCGAACCGGTGGCGCCCGAACCGCCCGGGCGCCCCAAGGGGCGCGGACCAGCGGCCCGAACGGCACGTCGAACGGCCCCGCCCCGGCGCGGAACCACGCCCTCCGAACCCGCCCCGGGGCAGCCCGGGCGTGGCTATGATGGCCTGCCTCACGACCACGGCGACCCTCCGCCGGCGTGATCCACCACCGCGCCCCGCCCGCCCCCTGGAGGCAGCCGTGCCCAGTGAAGAGACCGCAGCCACCGGCCCCGCCCCGCTCCGGCGGGACGACATCCCGGGCTGGTTCTTCGGCCTGGACCGGGCCGCGTTCTCCCATCTGCTGTCCGCCCAGACGGCCGCCGGGGTCAGCGGGGACATCCTGGAGCTGGGCAGCTACCTCGGCCGCAGCGCCGTCCTGCTCGGGGACCACCTCCGGCCGGGCGAGCGGCTGACCGTCTGCGACCTCTTCGACTCCGAGGCCTCCGACGCGGAGAACGCCGCCGAGATGTCCATGTCCTACCGCAAGACCCTCACCCGCAGCGCCTTCGAGTCCAACTACCTCGCCTTCCACGCCGAGTTGCCCGAGATCGTCCAGGCCCCCACCTCGGTGCTGGCCGACGGCCGGATCCCGGCGGGCAGCTGCCGCTTCGTCCACGTCGACGCCTCGCACCTGTACGAGCACGTCAGCGGGGACATCCTGGTGGCCCGGGCCGCGCTCGCCGAGGACGGTCTGATCTCGCTGGACGACTACCGCTCGGAGCACACCCCGGGCGTCTCGGCCGCCGTCTGGGAGGCCGTCTTCACCGGCGGACTCCAGCCGGTGCTGCTCACCCCGATGAAGTTCTACGGCACCTGGGGGGACGCCGCCGCCGCCCGCCGGACCCTGCTGGCCCGCGACTGGCGGGCCGAGGACTACGCCGTCGACGAGGACAGCATCGCCGGCCACCAGGTCCTCCGCCTCAACTACCAGGTCAAGACGCCCGCCCAGCTCCAGCGCTCGGCCTCCCGCCGGATCGCCCTGGACCTCCTCCCCCCGGTCGCCACCCGCGCCACCCGCCGGGTCCTGCGCACCCTGCGCGAACGCCGCGCCGTGCGCCCCACCCCGAGCGCCTGACCCCACCGGAGCAGCCCCGGCCCCGGCCCCGCTCCGGCGCGATCCCGACAGATCCGACGCGCCCCCGGACACCGTCCCGGGGGCCCGCCGGAGCCCCACCAGCACCTCCGCCACCACCGCCGTCGCAGCGACCGCTGCGGCGGCGGTCCGCGTTGCGGCGCCGCTCCGCGCCGTTGAGCGGGCCGTGGCACCGCCGTCACCCGGCCGTCATCCCGGACTCGTATCGAACTCAGATCAGACCCGGAATGTTTACTTCATATGACTGACGCATTGTCGAAAATTCGTTCACTCACATGGGTGAATCTCTATTAAAGGTTTGCCCATGGACCTTTAAAGACCGCATAGTGATGGCACCTCGATTTGGTCTTGAGAAAGCCAAGTTCAGGCAAAATCCTTGCGAGTCAGGAGAGACCCATGTTCCACGCTTCCACCTCCGCGGGCCCCGGGCAGCGGCTCCGCGCGGCGATCGCGGACCAGGGCACCACGCCCCTGATCGGCGTCCACGACATGTACTCGGCCTCCATCGCGGCCGAGCACTACGACGGCATGTTCGTCTCCGGCTTCGGCTTCGCCGCCTCGTACTACGGCCTGCCGGACATCGGCTTCATCGCCTGGCCCGACATGGTCGCCTTCGTCGAACGGCTGCGCGGCGCGTTCCCCACGCACCACCTGCTGGTCGACATCGACGACGGCTACGTCGATCCCGAGGTCGCCTGCCACGTGGTGCGCCGGCTGGAGGCCATCGGCGCCTCCGGCGTGATCCTGGAGGACCAGAAGCGCCCGCGCCGCTGCGGGCACGCCGACGGCAAGCAGGTCCTCCCGCTGGAGGAGTACCTGACGAAGCTCGAACTCGTCCTCGCCGACCGCACCGACCTCCTGGTGGTCGCCCGCACCGACGCCACCGAGGAGGCGGACATCCTGCGCCGCGCCCGCGCGCTCGCCGAGACGGACGCCGACGTGGTCCTGGTGGACGGCGTGCGCAGCGAGGAGTGGATCCGCCGGATCCGCAAGGAGGTCGGCGACAAGCCCCTGCTGTTCAACCAGATCGCGGGCGGCAAGTCCCCCCGGCTGTCCCTCACCGAGCTCACCGAGCTCGGGGTGGATGTCGCGATCTACAGCACGCCGTGCCTGTTCGCGGCCCACCGGGCGATCGACGAGGCGCTCACCGGCCTCAAGAGCGCCGACGGGCGCCTGCCCTCCCAGGCCGAGCTGGCCAAGCCGGTCGGCGTGCGGGAGTCCACCGAACTGCTGGAGCGCAACATCACGCGCTCCCGGCGGCTCGCGGACGTGACGGCTTGAGCCCCGGGCCGCGCCGGCCCGCCCCGTCCTCGGCGGCCGCCGCGCTGCGGGCCACCGTCCTGGGGCTGACCGGGGCGTGCGCCCTGCTCGCGGTCGGCGCGGCCCCGGCCGCCGCGGGCGGCAGCCTGATCACGGTCGTCGACAACTCGCACGCCGACTCCTGGCTGGAGGTCGACCGCACGGCCAACCTCCAACAGGGCGGCGGCTCGGCGGGCAGCGACCACGACGGCGCCGGGTCCCTGGTCGGGGGCCTGGCCGGAAGCCTGACCGGGGGCCCGGCCGGCAGCCCGGTCGGCGGCGGAGCCGGGCCGTGACGGCCCGCGCCCGACGCCCGTCGTGGTGGCGCAGGTTCGACCCGTACCTGCTGGCGCTGGCGGGCACGGTGGGCCTGGCCGCGCTGTTCCCGGCCTCCGGCGCCGGGGCCCGGTTCGCCGCGACGGCCTGCGACCTCGCCGTGGCCCTGCTGTTCTTCCTCTACGGCGCCCGGCTGTCCACCCGGGAGACCTTGGCCGGGCTGCGCCACCTGAGACTGCACGGCCTGGTGCTCGCCGCCACCTTCGGTCTCTTCCCGCTGCTCGGCCTGGCCACCGCGCTGCTGACGCCGGTTCCGCTGACCGAACAGCTGCAGGCCGGGGTGCTGTTCCTCTGCCTGGTGCCGTCCACGGTGCAGTCCTCGGTGGCGCTGACCGGCGCCGCCGGGGGCGACGTCCCGGCGGCGATCTGCGCGGGGACGTACTCCAGCCTGGCCGGGCTGCTGCTCACCCCGCTGCTGGTCGCCGGACTGCTCGGCTCGCACGCCGGGCTGTCGGCGGACGGGCTGCTGCGGATCGGGCTCCAGCTGCTGGCGCCGTTCCTGCTGGGGCAGGTGTTGCGGCCGTGGATCGGCGGCCTGGTGGCCCGTCACAAGCGGCTGCTGACCCCGGTGGACCGCGGCTCGATCCTGCTGGTCGTCTACACGGCGTTCAGCGCGGCGGTGGCCCAGGGCATCTGGCACCAGGCGACGCCGTTCGCCCTGCTCGGCATGGTCGTGGTGCTGCTGGCCCTGCTCGCCGCCACCCTGGCGGCGACCGGGCTCGGGGCGCGCGGGCTGGGGCTGGACCGCCCGGCCGCGATCGCGGCGATGCTGTGCGGTTCGCAGAAGAGCCTGGCCAACGGGCTGCCGATGGCCACCGTGCTGTTCGGGTCGGAGGCGGGGGTGATGGTGCTGCCGCTGATGGCCTACCACCAGCTCCAACTGGTGGTCGGCACCGTCCTGGCCGGGCGCTGGGCCGCCCGGGCACCCGAGCCGGCCGCGACCGGCGGGCAGCCCGCGGCCGAACTCAGCCCGGCGGGCGGGCCGCCAGCGCACGGCTGATCCCCCGGCGGAGCCGGCTGGAGGCACCGGGCAGGTGCCCCAGCCGGCTCAGCCGTTCCTCCGTCACCCCCGGCCGCCGGGCCAGCAGCAGCACCGCGGCGTACGGCCGCTCGCCCTCCCGCAGCCGCTCGGCCACCAGCTCGACCACCCCGTCCAGGGCCTCGCCGGTGAGCTCTGGGCGGGCGGCTAACAACCGCAGCAGGCAGTTGTCGTCCCAACTGTCGTGCCGCCGGGGTGCGAGGGCGACCAGCACATCGACGGGCGCAGCGGAGTTACGGGCGATCTCGTGCCAGACGAAGGAGTACTCGCACCGGGCCAGCACGCGCAGCACCCCGGGCTGGGCGGTCCGTCGGGCCAGCCGCAGGTAGGCCCCGGGCTCGTGCAGGTGGTCGAGCGCCTCGAAGTCGCTCAGCCCGTCGATCTCGTGGGTGTCGTCCATGTCGGACGCGAGACTAGCGGGGCCCGTCCTCCTCGGCGACGCGGTTTCACTCCGGAGAGGGGCGCGCCGTCACCGGACGTAGTAGGCGCGGTGGTGGGCGGCCACCGGCGCGGACTGGTAGGTCCAGACACCGGCCGCCGGGGCCTCGCCGATCAGCTGGGCGAGGTCGCGGGCGGCCTCCTCGGCCGGGTTGCCGAGGTCGAGCCGGACCCGGTCGGCGGTGCGGTCGTCCAGGGCGTAGTAGCGGTACGGCTGGTGGACGTTGAGCGGTCCGGCGAGCAGTCGGCCCTCGTCGTCGGTGCCGTAGCCGGTGATCGGGGTGTTGTTCACCGGCTCGGGGGTGAGGCCGACCAGGTCGACGTCCAGGGCGAGGATCTCCTCCTGGTGGCGGCGCAGCCCCTCCGGACCGAGTTCGCCCCGGCGGCAGGAGATGCTCCACCGTTCGCGCACGGCGGCCGCGTTGAGGGAGGGCAGGGTGGTCTCGAACCAGCCGGGGTGCTTGGGTTCGGCGTACAGCCGGCGCCCGGCGTCGATGGCGAGCGGGTTGTCGCACAGCACGTGCAGCCGGGCGATGCCGAGCAGCTTGGTCTGGTCGTAACCCCGGGCGTACTGGCCGTAGTTGACCACCGGGATGCGGTCCTCGGCGAACACCGGGTGGGCGATCAGGTTGATCTCCAGCTCCTCGGTGATGCCGCCGCCGTTCGGGTACTGGGCGAAGTACAGCTGGTAGTTGAGCGAGACGCAGGCCCCGCCGTCGAAGGTCGCGGCGCTCAGCCCGGGGTGGCGCTTGTCGAGCAGCCGGCGGGCCCGTTCCGGGTCCACCAGGTAGTCGACGCCGATGTTGTGCAGCGCGCCGTAGTGGAAGGGCAGGTGGTACGGCTCCGGGACGGGCGGCAGCGGCAGGCCGGTCATGAGGGCTCCGAGAACGAGGGGGGTACGGGCGTGCGGGGCGGGGAGAGGGCGGCCGGCCGCCGCAGCTCCAGCAGGTCCTGGTGCATCCGCTCGGCGCTGCGCAGCGCGAGGGCGGCCATGGTGAGCGAGGGGTTGGAGGTGCCGAGCGAGGGCATCGAGCCGCAGCCGACGGCGTACAGGTTGGGGTGGTCCCAGCAGCGCTGCCACTGGTCGACCACGGAGTTGCCGGGGGAATCGCCCATCAGGTGGGTGCCGCCGGCGTGGCCGGCTCCCCGGTAGCCGTGGACGGCGCCGCGGTGCTCCAGCCGGCCGGGCCAGCCCGCGCCCGGGTAGGCGGTGTGGTCCTCGGCGCCCAGCAGGGCGAAGAGCTGGTCGGAGACGGCCCGGGCGGAGGCCATGCCCTCGCGGACGTAGCCGTCCAGGTCGTAGTGGATCGCGGGGGCGGGCAGGCCGAGCGGGTCGCGCCGCTGCGGGTCGAGGGTGACCCGGTTGGCCGGGTCGGCGGGCTGCTCCAGTTCGAACTGGAGCGAGAACTGCCGCCCGAGCCGGTCACCGAGGCGTTCGCGCAGCTCCTTGCCGCGCAGCCCGGCGGCGAGCAGCGCGGCGGCCTCGGTCGCCGGGTCGCCGCCGGCCCAGGACCAGCCCCAGTTGCCGATCTCGATCCGGAACGGCGCCCGGTGCCGGCGGGCCCCGCCGAAGCGGAAGGCCTCCAGTCCGCTGGTGGAGCCGGGCCCCCGGTAGGGGCCGACCTGGCCGGGCATCAGCCCCCAGGTGAGCAGCGCGGGGTGGTCCATCAGGTTCCGGCCGACCTGGTCGCTGCGGTTGGCCAGGCCGGACAGCAGCAGCAGCCGGGCGTTCTCGATCGCGTGCGCGGCGATCACCACCAGGTCGGCGGTCACCCGGTGCGCCGTGCCGCCGGCCAGGTACTCGACCCCGGTGGCCCGTCCGGTCCCCGGGTCGGCGAGCACCCGGCTGACCACGGCCTCGGTGCGCAGTTCGACGGCGGGCGCCCAGCGGGCCTGGGTGCGCAGCGGGGTGTACTTGGCGCCGCCCGGGCAGGCGGGGACGCAGCTCGCGCTCCCGGCGCAGGGCGCGCCGTGGCCGGTGCCGGGCCGGGTGGGCAGGCCGTTGCGGGCGTGCGGGGTGCGGGTGACGGCGAGCCGGGCCGGGTCGGTCATGGCGGGGTCGCGCACCGTCCGGCCGTCGAGGGCGCGGGCCAGCTGCCGGTCGAGGTGGCTGGCCGGGATCGCCCGCATCGGGTAGGCGTAGCCCGCGGGGAGGGGCAGGCCGACGGCGCGGCGCTGTTCCTCGGCGTCGGCGGCGACGCCGAGTTCCTGTTCGGCGTCGCGGTAGTGGGGTTCCAGGTCGTGGTAGCCGATCGGCCAGCTGCGGCCGTGGCCGAGGTCGCCGGTGCGGAAGTCCTCGGGGTGCATGCGCGGGGTGAGGCCGGTCCAGAGCAGTCCGGTGCCGCCGTTGGCGCGCAGGTAGCCGCTGGCGTAGGGCAGCGGGCCGTACTGGCGCAGGTGCCCGTCGGCGGTGTAGCCGCCGTCCGGGTGGCCGGTGAGGTCGGTGACGTCGGGTGAGGGGGCGTCGGGGTTGTGCGGGTAGGGCGAGGTGGGCGGGCCGCCGCCGGCCGCGCGGTGGGCGGCGGAGGTCTCGGCGCTGCCCGGTGCGGGCCGGCCGGCTTCCAGGACGAGGACCCGCCATCCCCGGGCGCCGAGGCGCTGGGCGACCAGGCTGCCGGCGAAGCCGGCCCCGACCACGACGGCGTCCCAGTGGGCGCTCACTGCTGCTCACCTCCGGACGAGGTGCCGCCGAACGGGGCACTGCTGGACGGGGCACTGCTGGACACGGCACTACCGGACGGGGCGCTGCCGGACGGGGCCTCGGCCCAGCTGCCGTACCCGGGGGCGGCGGCGCCGGGCGGGCTGCCCCGGAAGGTCCGCCAGACCAGTCCGTGGTCGTGGGCGCGGGTGGAGCTCGGGGCCTCGCCGGGCCAGGCGCCGACGTACCAGAGGTGGACCAGGGCGTGCTCGTCGCGGACCCGGTGGGCCAGGGTGGTGCGGTGGTGCTCGTCGGCCATGCCGGTGGCGCGGAGTTCGGGGACGTCGAAGCCAGTGAGTTCGGCGCTGACGCGCAGGAACTCGTCGAGGTCGGCGAGTTCGTCCTCCTCGACGGGCCCCCAGGGCCCGTACGGGTCGTCGGCTGCGGTGCGATCGTCGGACACGGACACGCGGGCACCCCCGGGATCGTCGGCGGACGGCCAGGAGCGGATGGCCAAGACATGACAGGCCGCTGCCCACCGGGCACGGTCCGCCTGCTCAGCGTGATCCTCCCTCCCGGGCGGACCACCGAGGGCGGCTTGCCCGAATGTGACGCATCTTGATCAGTTCACGACCGATCACCATCCCTGCACGGCAGTTCCTGGACCGTTTCCGCTCAGCCCAGCGCGCGCACCGCCGCCAGCACGTCCAGGCCGAGCGCCGGATCCGCGTCCTCGGGCAGGTTGACGGACAGCCGGGTGACCAGCCCCGCGTACCGGCGGTGGATCTCCCGGGCGGCCTCCTCGACCGTGCCGGAGACCGCGAAGGCGTCGAACACCTCGTCGGAGACCAGCGCCGTCATCTCGGCCCAGCGCCCGCGCACCGAGTGGGTGTGCAGCTCCTCCTGCAACCCCTCCCAGCCGTGCTGCGCCAGCACCGGGCGGTAGGCCGGGGTGGAGGCGTAGAAGGCCAGCCGCTCGCGCACCCCCGCCCGGTTGGCCGCCAGCTCCTCCTCGGTCCGGCCGGTGGCGGTGAGCACATTGCCGACCGTCTCGAACGGCCGCCCGGTCCACTCCGCCCCCTCGGCCTCCGCCCGTGCCCGCGCCTCGACCAGCCCGGGCAGTACCTGCTCGGTCAGGTAGGCGGTGGAGGAGAACGGGTGCGCGAGGAAGCCGTCCGCCACCGCCCCGGCGGTGCGGGTCATCAGCGGCCCGACGCCCGCGAGCAGGATCCGGGGCACCCCGGAGGGGACAGGGTCGGGCGAGAACACCGGCGTCATCACCGTGTGGGTGTAGAACTCGCCCCGGAACCGCAGCCGTTCACCGGTCTGCCAGCTGTGCCAGATCGCCCGCACCGCGTGCACGTACTCCCGCATCCGGGCGGCCGGCCGGTCCCAGGGCATCCCGAAGCGCTTCTCGATGTGCGGCTTGACCTGCGAGCCCAGCCCGATGACGGCCCGTCCGCCGGAGGCCGCGTGCAGTCCCCAGGCCTGGTAGGCCAGCGTCATCGGGGTGCGGGCGAAGGCCACCGCGATGCCGGTGGCCAGCTCGATCGACGCGGTGCGGTCGGCCGCGCGGGCGAGCTGCAGGAACGGGTCGTACGCGGTCTCGGCGACCACCAGCCGGTCCATGCCCCGGCGTTCGGCCTGTTCGGCGGCGTCGAGGATGCCGGCCGGGTGCCCGGAGGCGGTGGCGTCGAGGCGGAGGGAGGCGGGTCGGTCCATGCGGGTGCTCCTGGTCGCGGGGCTGGGGTCCGGCTCGCGCCGTGCGGTGCCGGGCTGGTGCGGTGCCGCGCGGCGGCGGTACCCGCCCAGCCTGCCACGCCGTCACGGGCCGGCCGGTCGGCCCTCCCCGGCGAACAGCCGGTCCAGGTGCCGGTCGACGGCGGTGAGCACGGCGTCCGGCTCGACCACGCCCAGCTCCAGCAGGGTGGTGAACCCGGTCAGTGCGAGCAGCAGGTCCGTCTCCACCACCGGGTCACGGTCGGCCGCCACCGACCCGTCGGCGATCGCCTGCCGCACCACCCGCTCGACCTCCGCGCGCCCCTGCACCAGCCCGCCCCGCACCCGGGCCCGGACCTCCTCGTCGTGCAGCGCCTCCAGGACGTACGCGGCGCCCATCCGGCTGGTGACCCGCGAGTCCGGCCGCAGCGGCAGCAGTTCGACCAGCATCGCCCGCAGCACCGCGCGCGGGTGCGGCCGTTCGCCCAGCCCGGCCAGCGCCCGGGCGACCCGCAGGCCGCTCTGCTCCCCGGCGAGGTCCATCGCGAAGCCGAGCAGCTCCGCCCGGGAGGCGAAGTAGTGCTGGAGCTGCCCGAGCGAGATCCCGGCCTCCCGGGCTACCTCGCGCAGGGTCAGCTGGGTGGTGCCGCGCTGCTCCACGATCCGCCACAGCGCGCGGGCGATGGTCTCGCGGCGCTCCCGGTGGTCCACCTGCTTGGGCATGTCCCGGCACTCCTCGACGGCTCCCGCCCGGCCCGTTCCGACCGGCTTTTTCCATACGCTTGACATAATACAACTGACCGACAACGCTGGAGGCATTCCGAGGGAGGAGCGTCCCGTGCTCGTGCAGCCCGTCGCCCGCACCACCGGAGGAGCCGTCCGCGGCTTCGTGGACCGCGGCCTCGCCGCCTTCCGCGGCATCCCCTACGGCCGGCCCCCGGTCGGCCCGCTCCGCTTCGCCGCCCCCGTACCGCCCGAGCCCTGGGACGGCGTCCGCGAGGCCGTCGCGTACGGCCCCGTCGTCCCCCAGTCCGGCCCCCTCCAGGCCGAACCGACCACCGGCACCGACTGGTTGACGCTCAACGTCTGCACCCCGCACCCGGACTCGGCCGGGCTGCCGGTGCTGGTCTGGCTGCACGGCGGCGGCTTCATCTCCGGCACCGCGGGCGACCCGCTGTACGACCCGACCGAGCTGGCCCGGGCCGGCCTGGTCGTGGTGACCGTCAACTACCGGGTGGGCGCCGAGGGTTTCGCCCTCCTCGACGGCGCCCCGGCCAACCGCGCCTTCCTCGACCAGATCGCGGCCCTGGAGTGGGTGCGGCACAACATCGCCGCGTTCGGCGGCGATCCCGCCCGGGTCACCGTCGCCGGCCAGTCGGCCGGGGCCTCCTCGGTGGCCGCGCTGCTGGCCGTGCCGCGGGCCCGCGGCCTGTTCCACCGGGCGATCGCCCACTCCGTCGGCGGCAACCTCGCCACCCCCGCGCTGGCCGCCGAGATCACCGCCGCCCTGGCGGAGCGGCTCGGCACCGCCCCCACCGCGGCCGGCCTCGCCGGCATCGACCCCTGGCAGCTGGCCGAGGCCGTCACCGGGCTCGGCGCCGCCCTCCCCGGGCATCTCGCGCGCTGGGGCCGGCTCGCCCAGACCGGCGTCCCCACCGTGCCGGTGGTCGACGGCGAGCTCCTCACCGAGGAGCCCTGGACGGCACTGGCCGCCGGACGGGCCGAGGGCATCGAGCTGCTGGTCGGTCACGCCCGGGAGGAGTTCCGGCTGTTCGCCGTCCTGGCCGGCCGGCACGGCGCCTTCACCGAGGAGGACGCCCGCACCGCGCTGGCGCTGCTCGCCCCGCACCCGGGCGGCCCGGACGCCTACCGCGCCGCCTTCCCCGGCGCCACGCCCGACACCCTGGTCGGGGCCGTCTTCTCCGACGCGCTGTTCCGGATCCCCTCGCTCCACCTCGCCGAGGGCAACACGGCGGCCGGCGGCACCTCCCACCTCTTCCAACTCGCCTACCCGGCCCCGGCCCTGGGCGGGGCGTTCGGCGCCTGCCACGGCCTGGACGTCCCACTGGCCTTCGGCTCCCTGGACAGCCCGATGGGCCGACACTTCCTCGGCGACCCGCCCGCCCCGGAGGCCGTCGCGGTCTCCCGGGAGCTCCAGCAGGCCTGGGTCCGCTTCGTCGGCACCGGCGACCCGGGCTGGGCCGCCCACGAGCCGGAGCAGCAGCTCACCCGGGTCCTCAGCGCCCGTTCGGAGACCGTCCGCTACCCGGACCAGGCCTCCCGCGGCATCTGGGCGCAGGGCGGTCCGACCCGCTTCGACCTGGTCTGACGCTCCCCCGGCCCGGGCGGGGTCCTCCCCCCGCCCGTATGGACGTTCAGCGCCCGACCGAGGCCAGGTACCCGGCGGTCAGCTCGGGCGTGGCCAGCCAGGCGGCGTGGTCGCTCGGCTCGGCGTAGGTGTTGGCCAGCCGACGGGCGACCTCCGGGTGCTCCGCCGCGGCCGCGAAGACGCCCTGGAGGTGGTCCGGCATGGTCAGCAGGGCCGTGGTGAAGTCGACGGCGTGGCGGGCGTGCCGCTGCCAGAACCCTTCGGCGGTGCGGCACATCCAGTCCGCGGTGAACGGGGCGTCGCCGTGCTCGCGGATCGCCCGCCGGTACGCCTGCGCCGCGCGGGCGGCGCCGTTGGCGCCCTGGCCGGTGATCGGGTCGTTGACCACCGCCGCGTCGCCCACGCCCAGCACGTGCACGGCGTCGACGCCCGAGCCCAGTTCGGCCACCGGCCGGCGGACGGTCGGGGTGACCGCACCCGACAGCCCGGCCCCGGCGTCGGTGGGTTCGGCCTCCCGCCACAGCTCCGCCTCCCAGGGCAGGTGCTCGGCCAGCAGGGCGCGGATCCGGTCGAGGTGGACGTCGGGCGCGGGCCCGTCGCCGAACACGTCCAGCGGGCCGCCGGGCAGCGCCTCCCAGAGCAGGATGTCGCACGGGCCGGCCAGGGTCAGGGCCGGCTGGAGGTAGAGCTCGCCCAGGCCGGGCAGGGCGTGCATCCGGGCCCTGGGCCCGGCGGCCGGGTCGGGCGCCCCGACGCCGTGCGCGTAGAGGCAGGACAGGGCGCGCTGCGGCCGGTCGAACGGCGAGCGACGGGGGTCGCGCTGGAAGATCCCGGCGAGCTCGCCGCGCCCGGTCGCGACCACGGTCAGCTGGTGCCGGCGGGCCAGTTCGTGCAGTCCGGCGCGGTCCAGGGAGCGGTACTCGACCAGGCCTCCGCGCTCGGCGAACAGCTCCAGCCAGCGGGACAGTTTGATCCGCTGGTCGACGGACCGGGCCGGCTCGTCGAGGGTCATGGTGAACTCCAGCGCGCGGACGCCCGGCGGCACCACCAGCGCCGCGTCCACCGAGTGCACCGCCGGGGCCTCGGCCGCCCACAGGTCCAGCCCGGCCGCCGCCTCGATCCGCAGCGCCGGGCCGAACATCGCCTGGGTGGACAGCACCCGCCCGTCCCGCAGCTGGTCCGGGGTGCGCTCGGCGACCAGCGTCACCTCGCAGCCGTCGGCCAGCAGCCCGAGCGCGAGCTGGAGGCCGGCCTGGCCCGCTCCGACGACGGCGATCCGGCGCATGCGGCAGCCTCCCGGGCTCTGTCGACGATCCGTTGACGATCCGTTGACGGTCCATCAACCAGGCACAGTAGTCGAGCCGCCGGGCCACCGGCAGGGGCCGGACGCGACGGAACCCCGAGCCCTCTCCCGGGCCGCTCCGACCGTCGAACCCGTTCGCATAGTCATGCACTGAGATAACTCATTGACCACGCCGAAATGTTTGATGTATTCAGTTCTCCGCAAATCTATTCACCGACTCCGGGTTCGAGGCCGCCCACCGCGCCCCGCGCCGGGCCCACTCGGAGAGGGATCGATCCACCATGCAGCCCGTCGCACCCCGCGGCTTCCGCGCCGTCACGACCAACATGGGCCTCAAGGACGTCGAGGACGACTTCGCGGCCGTCGTCTCCGAAGTCCCCTGCCGGTCGGCCGCGGTGTTCACCCGCTCCCGCTTCGCCGGCCCCAGCGTCCTGCTCAGCCGCGGGGCGGCCGCCCTCGGGGCCTGTCGCGGGATGGTCGTGCTGTCCCGCAACGCCAACGTCGCCACCGGGCGCACCGGGGCGGACAACGCCGCCGAGGTGCGCGACCGGGTCGCCGGGATCGTCGGGATCCCCCCGGAGGAACTCGTCATCGCCTCCACCGGCGTGATCGGTCGCCCGTACCCCATGGACGGCATCCGCGCCGGGCTCTCCGCCCTGAACTGGCCCTTCCCGGCGGCCGATTACACCGCGGCGGCCAAGGCCATCATGACCACGGACACCCGCCACAAGGAGGTCCGGGTCCGCTGCGGCGACGCCGTCCTGGTCGGCATCGCCAAGGGCGTCGGCATGATCGAACCCGACATGGCGACCCTGCTGACCTTCTTCTTCACCGACGCCGACCTTCCCGCCGACCGGCTCGACACCCTGTTCCGGCGCGTCATGGACCGGACCTTCAACGCGCTCAGCATCGACACCGACACCTCCACCAGCGACACCGCGGCGCTCTTCGCCAACGGACTGGCCGGCCCGGTCGACCCGGCCGCCTTCGAACAGGCCCTGGACGAGTGCGCGTTGCACCTCGTACGGGAGATCGCCTCGGACGGCGAGGGCGCGTCCAAGCTGATCGAGGTCCGGGTGACCGGTGCCCGTGACGCCGCCCAGGCGAAGCGCGTCGGCAAGAGCGTGGTCAACTCCCCGCTGGTCAAGGCCGCCGTGCACGGGGCCGACCCGAACTGGGGCCGCATCACCATGGCCGTCGGCAAGCTCCGGGACGAGACCGACATCGACCCGGCCGCCGTCCGGATCGGCTTCGACGAGCTCCCGATGTACCCGGAGGAGCCGGGCGAGGCCCTGCTCGACCAGGCCCGCCGCTACCTCGGCGGCGACGAGGTGGTGATCCGGATCGACCTGGGCATCGCCGACGGCGCCTTCACCGTCTACGGCTGCGACCTCACCGAGGAGTACGTCCGGCTCAACTCCGCCTACACCACCTGACGCCCCGGCCCGGCCCCGCTCCCCCTCGGGACGGGGCCGGAACCAGGGCCGGGACAGGAACGCGACGTACCGTCAGCCCCGCAGGTGCGCGGTGAGCAGCCGCACCACGGCGTCGATCTGCTCCGCCAGGTAGAAGTGCCCGCCCGGGAAGACCCGCAGGCTGAACCCCCCGGTGGTGTGCCGCTCCCACTGGGCGACCTGCTCCACCGTGGCGTTGGCGTCGCTCTCCCCCACCAGGGCGGTGATCGGCTGCGGGACGACGGCGTCCGGCGCGGCGAGGTAGGTCTCGATGGCGGTGTAGTCGGCCCGCAGCGCCGGGAGGATCAGCTCGCGCAGGGCCGGCACGTCGAGGATCCGCTCGTCCGTACCGCCGAGCCGGACGATCTCCTCCAGCATGCCGTCGTCCGACCTCAGGTGCACCGCGCTGTCCCGGGGCAGCGACGGCGCGCGGCCGGCCGAGACGAACAGCCGCTCCGGCCCGGCCAGGCCGTCCCGGGCGAAGCGGCGGGTGACCTCGAAGGCGACCGCCGCGCCCATGCTGTGCCCGAAGAACACGACCGGGCGGTCCATCCAGCCGCGCAGCTCCTGGTAGACCTGCTCGGCGAGTTCCGGCACCGAGTCGATCGTCGGCTCCGCGTAGCGGTTCTGCCGGCCCGGGTACTGGACGGCCAGCACGTCGGCGTACGGCGCCAGCGCGTTGGTGTAGTCCATGTAGTAGCTGGCCGATCCGCCGGCGTGCGGGAAGATCACGATCCGGGCGGGAGCGAAGTCGGACGGGTTGAACCGGCGGAACCACGGGTTGTCGACGGCTGCGCTGCTGGGCATGCGGGGTGTGACCTCTCTCCGTGACGGACTCTGCTCACCCCAGTCTCGCAGTGCACCCGCGCCACCGGGGGCGGTTACGGTGGGCGACCCGGATTCCGGCGCTCCGGACACCGCGCCGACACCTGCCCGTCCTCACCAGTCCTCGTCCTCCTCCGACCAGTCTCCCCTGGGGTCCACGGCCGCGTCCGGTTCGGTCACCCAGCCCGCCGCCAGCACCAGCCGGGAGAGCCGGTGGACGGCGAGGAAGCCGAACGGGCCGCCGAACTCCACGCTGACGTGGCGCTGCAGGAACGGCGGCCGCGACACGGCCGCGGCGCCGCCCGCCATGATCCCGATCGCCGTCACCGCGGAAGCCCGGAACCCGCGGGCGCCGAAGGTCGCGGTGGCCTTCTGGCGCGCGCTGTCGGCGAACAGCGGCAGCCCGCCGACCTGGAGGCCGGGCAGCCGGTCCTCCGTCGCGGACGGGGTGCTGAGCGTCGTCAGCCCGAAGAGTTCCTTGCGGGCCAGCAGATCGTGCTCGGCCGCCACGGTGAACTGCGGGACGCCCACGGTCAGCAGGTCCTCCGGCTCGTACCGCGCCAGCGCCCCGACCGAGAGCCCGGGGCCGGTGGTGCCGACCGGCAACCGGTCGGCGGTGGTGCGGCGGTGGCGCTGCGAGAGCGACCCGATCCCGGCGGCCAGCACGCTGCCGGGATCGGCCGTCGGCTCGCCGAGCAGCAGGTGCACGGTGATGTCGCCGTACCCCAGCACCTGGAACTCGGTGACCGGGCCCGCGGGCGTCTCCAGCAGGGCTGCACGGTCCAGCAGGCGCGTCGCCCCGGTCAGGTAGCGGACGGGCCGGCCCCAGTCGTCCGTGTGGTTCCCGCCGATTCCCCCCAAGTCCTGGAACGGCCGGATCCAGTCCGTCCGCAGGGTGAGCGCCGAGGCCAGCACCAGCCGGCTGTCCGGGTTCAACCCGACCGGCATCTCGTCGATCGCTCCGTCGGTCTGCTCGCTCGCCCAGGCGTCCAGCAGCTTCTTGTCCTGCTCCGTGTCACCGCTCAACCGCCCGACCAGGTCCGCCGGGACGGAGGCCCGCCACTCCGGGCGCAGCCGCAGCCGGTCGTCGGTCCAGACCCCCAGCGCGGAGCGCACCGCGGGGATGTCCCGCAACAGGCCGAGCAGTTCGCGGGCCCGCTCGGCGGCGGCCGCGACCGGCACCCCGAGCGCCTGCGCCAACTCGCCTTGGACGGGGGCGCTTCCGGCCGGGGCCAGCAGCCCGAGCAGCGGCCAGACGCCGGCCGGCATCAGGACGGACCCCTGCCGCAGACCGGCCTCCCCGACCCAGCGCTCCCCCAACGCGTTCGCGGCCCGTACGGCCTCGGCCCTGCTCATCTGCTCCCCCGTGCTCGCTGGTTCCGGTGCGCGCAGACTCTAGGACCGTCGCACCGGGCAGGGCCAGCGGTTTTCCCGGCCGGGGCTCTCCGGTCAGGACTCCCGGTCAGAACTCCCGGTCAGGACTCCCGGCCCAGGTACCGCGCGCGGGTCAGTTCGTGGACCCGGACGGCGTTGCCGTTGCCGGGGACGGTGGTCTCCCGCTCGACCCGCAGACCGAGCTTGGCCATCACCCGCTCGGAGGCGGTGTTGCCGATCTGGGCGATGCTGACGACCCGCTCCAACCCGCAGTCCTCGAAGCCGAACCGCAGCGCCGCCGTCGCCGCCTCGGTGGCGATGCCCCGGCCCCAGAACGACCGGCCGAGCCGCCAGCCGATCTCGACGGCGGGCAGCACCTCGGGCAGGAACAGCGGCACCGCCAGGCCGGCGAACCCGGCGAGTTCACCGGTCTCGCGCAGCTCCACCGCGAACAGGCCGAAACCCTCGTCCTCCCAGGCCCGTTCCCACCGCTCGACCGCCGCCCGGCTCAGCTCCGGGCCGAGGACGCGCCGGTCGCCGATCCAGCGCATCACCTCGGGGTCCGCGTGCACCTCGGCCATCACCGGCACGTCGCTCTCGCGCCAGCGCCGCAGGAGCAGCCGGGAGGTCTCGATCGTCACCATCCGCCCATCATCCCCCCGTTCGTCCCCGCCACCGGGCCGGGGTCAGGCCCGTCGCACCGCCAGCACGGCCGAACTGCCGGGCGTGGTCAGCACTTCGCTCGCCGCCAGCGCCGGATGCGTCAGGTAGTGCAGGCGCAGCCGGTCGACCTCGCCGCCGTAGCGGGGCGGCCAGTGCGGCGAGGGCGTGAAGTCGTCCATCAGCAGCAGGCCGCCGGGGGCGAGCAGGTCGACCACGCGGTCGGGGTCGTCGCGCTTGCCGCCGCCGTCGCAGAAGAACACGTCGAACGGCGCGTGTTCCGCCAGCAGCCGCCAGTCCCCGTGCAGCACCCGCACCCGTTCGTCCCCCGTGAACAGCGCCGCGGCCTCCCGGGCCAGTCGCCCGTCCCGCTCGACCGTGACCAGCCGCCCGCCCGGCCCGAGCCCGCTGCGCAGCCAGGCCGTACCGACGCCCGCACCCGTGCCGCTCTCGGCGACCCTACCGCCCGGCTTGGCCGCCGCGGCGAACGCCAGCAGCCGGCCGACCTCCCGGGTGCAGCTCTTCCCGAACCCCAGCCGGGCGGCGCCCCGCTCGGCCGCCAACACCCGCTCGGGAACGCCCCGTTCCCCGTCGTCCGCCATCCGCCACCCCTTCACCGGTTCCGGGCCATCATGCCGTCCGCCCCGAAGGCGACCGTCTCCGCCCTCGACCGGGAGACGGCGTCCAGCAGCAGGACGGAGGCCGCCTCCGGGATCGGCGGCGGTCCGCCGGACCGGGTGTGCCGGGTGAACGCCGCCGACAGCCGTGCCAGGCCCTGGTGGTGCCGGGCGAACATCCGGGCGGAGGCGTGCCGTCCGCGGGCCCGCTGGCCGTCGAGGGCGGTGGCGGCGCCGACGTCGAGCAGCACCAGGTGCAGTTCGCGGCCCTGCCGGCCGGCCTCCCGGGCGAGCCAGCGTCGCATCCAGGCGCGGCTGCCGCAGTCGTGCACCAGCAGCGGTCCACCGCGCCGCACCGAGCTCCGCAGCAGCCGGACGTGCTCCAGTCGCGCCCACGGCCGGTAGACGGCGTACGGCAGGCGCGCGGGCATCACCGCCTCGCAGGCCTCGTGCACCGTCCGCGGGTCCACCGTCGCGGCCCCGCCGCCGGCCGACCAGCGGCGCAGCAGCGTGCTCTTGCCGGCCCCGGGCAGGCCCGAGACCACCACCACGGCCCCGGCCGGGTACTCCACGACGAACCGCTCCCCGGCCGCACCCCGCAGGTCCAGCACCCCACGCGGCGCCAGCACCGCCGCCCCCGTCATCTCCGCCGTCCCCGTCGTCCCCGACTCGCCGCTGTCCACCGCTCCCCTGTTCCCTGTCCGATCGACCGCCGACCCTAACAAGCCGGGCGCCCGCACCGTCGTACGGAGCGGGCCCCACCCACCGGGCACCCGTGGTGGTGCCGCGCCCTAGACTGACGCCTCGTCAGACGGCGGAAGGGTGGGCATGACAGAGGCCGGCGGGACGTACACCGGGCTGGTGCTGGACGGACTCGCGCGGGATCCGGGGCGGACGGCCCTGTCCCGCGGCACCACGGCGCTGACCGCCCGGGAGTGCCTGGACGCGGTGTTCCGGACGGCCCGCGCGCTGGACCGGGCCGGGCTCGGGCGCGGGGACGGCGTCACCGTGCTCGCCGGGAACACCCCGGAGGCGGTGCTGGTCCGGCTGGCGGCCAACCTGCTGGGCTGCCGGGTGGCGATGCCCGGCCCGGACCTCCCGGTCGCCGACGTGGTGGCGCTGGCCGGGTTCGCCGAGACCGCGGCGCTGGTCTTCGACCCCCTCCGGTACGCCGCGGCGGCCGGGGCGGTGGCCCGGGCGCTGCCCGCCGCGGGGGTGTTCGCCCTCGGCCCGACGACCTCCGGCACGGACCTCGTCGAGCTCGCCGCGGCCTGCTCCGCCGCCCCGCTGGAGCCGCGCTGCCGCCCCGAGGACGTGATGGCGATCCGGTTCACCAGTGGCACCACCGGCCGGCCGAAGGGCGTGCTGCGCCGCTTCGCCCGTCCGTCCCGGCCCGCGCTGCTGTCCGGGGCGTCCTTCCTGCTCTGCACCCCGCTCGCGCACGGCGGCGGCACGAGTGCGGACCTCGCCCTGGCGGCCGGGGGCACGGTGGTGCTGCAGGAGGGCTTCGCGGCCGAGGAGGTGCTCGCGGCCGTGGAGCGGCACCGGGTGTCCCGGGTGTACCTGCCGCCGCACCTGCTCTACCGGCTGCTGGACCACCCGTTGCTGGCCGGGACGGACACCGGCAGCCTGCGCCGGGTCGGCTACACCGGCTGTCCGCCCTCGCCGCGCCGGCTGGCGGAGGCGACCCGGCGGCTGGGCCGGGTGCTGCACCAGACGTACAGCCTGACGGAGTGCGGGCCGGTCTCCCGGCTGAGTCCGGACGAGCACCTGGACCCGAGGCTGCTGAGCACCGCCGGGCGCCCGTACCCGGACACCGGGGTGCGGATCCTGGACGAGGAGGGCGCGCCGCTGCCGCCGGGCCGGACCGGGGAGATCTGCGTCCGCACCCCGACCGCGATGGCCGGGTACTGGCGGGACCCGGAGCTGACCGCGCGGGTGCTGCGGGAGGGCTGGCTGCACACCGGGGACCTGGGCAGCCTGGACGCGGCGGGCTATCTGACGGTGGCGGGCCGACGGGACGCGATGGCCGTTGTCGAGGGGCACAATGTGTTCCCCCACCAGGTCGAGGAGCCGCTGCGCAGCCATCCGGACGTGCACGAGGCGGTGATGTTCACCAGCACCGACCCGGACCGCCTGGAGCGCGTCCACGCCGCCGTCGCGGTGGCTCCGCGCGCCCGGGTGACGGCGGACCAGCTGCGCCGCTGGGTCCGGGAGCGCGGGGACGCCCGGTGCGTCCCGGACACCGTCCTGCTGCTCCCCGCGATCCCGCTGACCGGGCTGGGCAAGCCCGACCTGCCGGCCCTGCGCACGCTGGCCGAGGAGCGGCGCGGGCGGACCGTCATCGCCACAGGGGCGCGCGAAACCATGTGACGCGCCCCTCCGGTGCTTCGAGCGCCCGCGTAGGCCACCTGTTGCGCACCAGCCGACGGGAAGAACCCCACGGTGGGCACTCGACCGTGCGGGCCGAGCTGCCGATACACCCCGGCGGCGCTCCCTCGCACCGCCCCCAGGAGGCACCCCTTGACCTGGCTACGCGTCCTGACCGCACTCGGCATCCTCGCCGCGGCGGCCGGTGCCCTGTTCCTCTTCGCCCGCTGCACCGCCCCCTCCCGGGGGGAGCGCACCGGCGGAGCCGCGCCACCCGACCTCCGGCAGGAGGCCGAGGGCAGCGGCCTCTTCCAGCGGACGGGCGGCGACGGCTGAGGAACCGCCCCCTCAGCTCCCCGCGAGGTCGTCCGGACGGACCTCGATGTGGTCGGCCGCGAGGTCGACCGCCACCCGGTGCTCCATGCCGAGCGACTCCAGGAACTTGACGGGCAGCTGGACCCGGCCGGCGCGGTCGAGCATCACGTACTCGCGCTCGCTGACCGACTCCTCGCCGTGCTCGTCCGTCACGGTGCGGCGCAGCACCTCGCTGCTGGTCCGCCCGTCCCGGATGGCCACCGTGCGGCGGACCTCGCCCGCGACCATCGGGTCGTGGGTGACGATCACGACGGTGGTGCCGAGCTCCCGGTTGACGGTGCGGAAGGACTCGAAGATCACCCCCGCGGTCTCGGAGTCCAGCTCACCGGTCGGCTCGTCGGCGAGCAGCACCGGCGGGTTGTTGGCCATCGCCACCGCGATGGCGACCCGCTGCTGCTGGCCGCCGGAGAGCTCGTTGGGGCGCCGGTGGGCGAGTTCCCCGATCTCCAGGGCCTCCATCAGCTCGGCCACCCGGGCGGCCTGCTGCTTCGGGCCGGTCCCCCCGCTCCGGCGGCCGCGCAACTGCATCGGCAGGGCGATGTTCTCGGCCGCGGTCAGGAACGGCAGCAGGTTGCGGGCCGTCTGCTGCCAGATGAAGCCGACCACCTCGCGGCGGTAGCGCAGCCGTTCCTTGGCGGACATCTCCAGCAGGTCGCAGCCCGCGACGGTGGCGGTGCCCGCGGTCGGCACGTCGAGTCCGGCGAGGATGGTCAGCAGGGTCGACTTACCGCTGCCGGAGGCACCGACCAGGCCCACCAGGTCGCCCTGCTGGATGGTCAGTTCCAGACCCTGCAGCGCCTGGACCTCGATGCCCTCGGCGCTGAAGATCCGGACCAGTCGGTCGCAGACGATGGCCGAGCCCGCTCCGTAGGCCTTGGGCGAGGCGGCGGCCAGGGCCCGCTGCCGGAGCTCCTGGAGGCTGGGGGCCTCGACCGCCGGCCGCTCCTGGGGGGTGCTCTTCACGGCTGCTCTCCTGTCTCGACGGTCCGGTCGGCCCGGTCGGTGCGGTCTGTCTGTGCGGTCCGGTCGGCGTGTGCGGCCCGGTCGGTGCGCTCGGCCCGGCCGGTGCCGATGGTCCGGCAGCTCCGAACGCCGCGGCCGGTGCCGATGGTTCCCACGGTGGCGGCGCGGGCCGCCCCTCGCGGCGTCATGCCTGTTCCCCGGCGCGGAGTTCGGTGGCGATCTGGCGTCGGCCGGCGATGAGGGTCTCCAGGACGATGCCGAGGCCGACCAGCAGGGCGA